>NZ_JAFMPV010000018.1:0-121282 GCF_049132105.1 Pseudomonas sp. NFX15 | reverse complement strand
AAGAAGACACGGATTGATGAATCGAACTATGATTTTTCATGGACTCGCCCTCGCTGTCGTTGGCTGTTTAGACTGCCACCGTGGCGCATTGACGCCTCGGCTTGGGCGAGTCCATCCAATTACAGGGGGGTCATGACCGCATAGATGCATTACAAACCGAGGCGAAACTGCTTGGGGGTAATCCCGAATTGCTTGCGAAAGGCCCGAATGAAATTACTCGGTTGCCGATACCCCAACCGCTCGGCAATCCGCTCAATCGGCTGATCGCCCGCCGTCAACCAATGCCGCGCCAGTTCCAGGCTGTCGCCGCGCGAGTGTTGCGCCGCAGCCGTTTGCCAATGCCGCAACATGCTCTGGTGCAAAAAAGCATTGGCCCCGAGCAGCGGTTCATCAAGGCTGGTGGCGGGCAGGCTCAGGCACGGATGGGCGCCTTCGTACACATCGATGCCGACACTGCGCAGCCACTGCCCGGCCGCCTGTGGCGGTGTCACCTGCACCGCGAGAAATACCTCGGCCGGGGCTCGCCCCAAACGCCGGGCAATGTTGCGCACCAACGTCAGGGTCGCCGCGTCCAGGCCGAAAAAATGCGGCAGTTGATCCACACTGCGCAAATGCAGGTGAACCCGCCCGTCACCCTCCTCCAGTTCCGCCACCACGTAGTTGGTCACCCGCGGCAGGAAATCGGTAAAACACGAAAGGCTGGCGCGTAACGTCGCGGCGGAATCCAGCAAAATATTCAACCCGCGCAGCGTCGTGGTCGCCATGCCATTGACCAGCTCACAGCCAAATGACGCCCCGGCACCCGCCCGCTCGCATTCACGCCACAGGCGCTCGACCAAATGCCCTGGCACTTGCAGGTCCTGCCCTTCGAGCAGCGACAAGCAGATGCCGGCGCGATGCAACAGCTGGTCCTGGCACAATCCGGACTGTCGGGCATGGCTGAGAATGGTGCGGGTAAAGGCGCTGGAGATGAAGGGTTCACTGGTCATGGCGGGTTACGACAAGAGGACAGGCGTGTACTTATGCCAGCCTCTGTGCTATCGATCCAATGCATTAAAAGTATCTGCCGAATGCAGGAGACACATGATGGATCTACGACAGCTGCGCCATTTGGTCGCCTTGGCCGATTACCGCCACTTCGGCCGTGCCGCCGAAGCGATCAACCTCAGCCAACCCGCCTTCAGTCGCAGCATCCAGACCCTGGAGCGCGACCTCGATTGCGCGCTGGTGGAGCGTAGCAGCCGTGAATTGCGCCTGACCGGTCAGGGCGAACTGGTGCTGCAACATGCCCGCCGCCTGCTCGCCGGCAGCCAGGCCCTGCACAACGAACTGACGCAATACAACGGCCTGACTGGTGGCGAGCTGCGCTTTGGCTGCGGCCCATACCCGGCGCAGTTGCTGGTGCCCGAGGCGATGGCAGAATTCATTCAGGCGCACCCGGCAATCCGCATCAGTTTCCATCAGGGCGACTGGGAGCAATTGGCGGTCTGGTTGCGTGAGCAGCAGATCGAATTCCTCGTCGCCGATGCGCGGTACTTTACCGGCGACCCGCAATACCAGGTGCAACTGTTGCGCCCCCGGCGCGGGCGGTTCTTTTGTCGTATCGGACATCCCCTCGCGCAGCAACAGAACCTGCAACTGCGCGCCCTGCTCGACTACGCCGTGGTCGGCACGCGAATACCGCCGATGATCCGCAAGATCCTCGCCGACGTGCAAGGCGAGGCAGACTTCAATCCGAGCGTGGAATGCGCGCAATTCGATGCCATCCGCCGCGTGGTGATGCGTTCCGACGCGGTGGGCATCGCCACTGTCGAGGCCCTCGCCGAGCTGGTCGATCAGGGCAAGATCCGCTTGCTGGAATTTACCGACGTGCCCAGGGACGATCCCGGTTTGCAACTGCACTACGGCATTGTCAGCCGCGCCGGCCATTCACTTGCGCCGGCCGCGTTGGCGATGGTCGATGCGGTGTTGACGGTGGACCAGCGCTTGCTGGCGTCCAACCAGCGTCCCTGAAAACACACCCCTTGTAGGAGCTGGCTTGCCAGCGAATCCGGTGTGTCAGTCAACGTCGATGTTGAATGGGCTGACGTCTTCGCTGGCAAGCCAGCGCCTACAGGGATCAAAGCCAGACCGGATACCGTGAACACCGATAACCTTGTAGGAGCTGGCTTGCCAGCGAAAGCGGTGTGTCAGTCAACATCGATGTTGAATGGGCGGACGTCTTCGCTGGCAAGCCAGCTCCTACAGGTTTTGGGCCAAGTCAGGCACGCCTTGCCATGGCCTGCAAGGCCCGGGGTTCACCGAGGGCGCGCAGCAGGCAGTGCATGGCTTCTTCGCGACTGCGCTCGAAGCGATAGCGCGACTCGATGTACAGCGCCAGTTTCAATTCCACCGGTTCATCCAGCGGCAGCGGCACATGTTGCAAGCCCAGCACATTGGCGACCCGGCTTGGCAAGCTGATGCCGAAGGGCTGGCGATCGGCGATCAGTTTCGCGGCCAGGGTGCTTTGAGTGCTCATCGCCACATGGCGGCGCAGCCCTTTCAAGCCCAACTGCAAGTCCACCGGGCTGAGGCCGTCACGGCGGCTCGACACCTGAATCTGCGGCTGCTCCAGATAAGCCTGCAAGGTACGCGGCGGCTCCTTCAGCGCACCCCCATAGGCGAAGACATAATGGTCGGACGGCAAGGCCTGTTTATGCAGGCCGGCGAGCCCGGCCAGTGGCTGGTCGAGGTCGATCAGGATATCCAGCTTGCCGCTCGCCAAGTCCTGCAAGGCGTCCCGACGCCGGGGCTGGAAGTAACGCACCTGCCAATCGGCATGGGGCGATTCGAGCAAGGCATCGAGCAGCACCGGTTGCAGGCAATCCAGGCAACTGACACGCAGCAGCGGGTTGTTCTGCCGTGCGGCGGGAATCATCCGCAAGCCATCGCGCAACGACTCCAGCGCGGCACGCACAAAGTCGGCCAGGCGATGGGCGACCAGGGTCGGCGTCACCCCCAGGCGACTCTTGATGAACAGCGGATCGCCGCACAATTCGCGCAGGCGACGCAACGCATTGCTCATGGCCGGTTGCGACAGACACATCACCTCGGCGGCGCGGGTGACGCTGCGCTGCTGGTAGATCGCATCGAAGGCAAGCAACAGGTTCAAATCGAGCTGGCGTAAATCAAGCATGGTCTTGCTCCGGCAAATCGCTTAACGTCGGGCAGCCTAACCAGTGTTCGCAAACAAGCTGTGAGCTCTACATGACAAAAAGCGATCAGCCACTTCACGGCCAACCTTCACTCAACGCCTTCTACGCACCGACCCTGCTGCCGGCCATCGAAGAGTTGCTGGCACGCGGGGTGCCGCGGGAAAGCATCGAAGGCCTGTTTCATCGCAGTCTGTTCGAGTTGCGTACGCCGTTCATGCGCATTCCGCTGTTCATGTCGCGGCGTTTCTGGGCGTTTGCCCTGGAGCAAAGCGGCGACCCGCTGATTGGTCTGGCGGCCGGCCGGCGCTTCGTCTCCACCGCCACCAACGGTCTGACGTACCTGTTCGACGTGGCGGCCTCGCTGGACAGTGCCTGCGAGTATTTCGTGCGGTTCTTTCCGTTTTTCAACGGACACTTCCGGGCGCAGATCGAGCGCAGCGATAACCGCGTCGAACTGCGCCTGCTCGATTGCGGCAGCGTGAAAACCCATGCAGCCACCATCGATTACATCCTCATCAGCCTGTGCAGCATGCTGCGGCGCAAATTCCTCGCCAGTGGCCTGGAGCGCGATCCGGTCCTCAGCGTCGGCTTGACCGGGCCTTGTACTGCACACCCGCAGGATCATGAGCACGCCTTGCGCGCCCCGGTGCAGTGGCAGCAGGCGCATCAGTCGATCCGCCTTGATCCGCAGTTGTTCGTCGTGCCGTTGACGCCAGGCAACCACGATCTTGAACAAACGCTGGTCGAGTTGCTGGAGCAAACCCGACGCAACAGCGAGCCGACCTTGCTGGAGCAAGTCTGCGACCATCTGGTCACCAACCTCGCCGAGGCCAACTGGCAGCAATTCTGCACCGCCCAGCATTTGCTGGAACGCACCGCCGCCCGCCGCCTGAAAGCCTTGGGCTGGAGTTTTTCAGAATTGCTCGACGAGTACCGCCGCTACCGCGCCGAAGACTGTTTGCAGGCGACGGACCTTGAGCTGGTAGAGATTTCCGACCGCCTGGGCTACAGCGACGTGCAGAGTTTCAACCGGGCCTGCCTGCGCTGGCTGGGGTGTGCGCCGGGTTTGTATCGAAGCCGGCATGGTCAAACAACAACGTGATTGCCGAGTACTGTCGCCTTTGGTTTTGCATCCGCTTATTTCCCTGCAGGCGCCGTTCCTAGATCCAGCGTGAGCCTGCTTACGATGTGTCGCGGCAAAACAACTACCACTGAACACGCCAGCACCAACGACCGCTCATGGCGGCAGCTATAGTTAATGGCCTTGGGGAAATGCGGTTTAACCGATTTCGCAGGTGTTGCCATGAAAAAAAACCATCTGACACTATTGCTCGCCCTCAGCCTGGCTGCGGCCTCTGTCGCTCGCGCCGACAACTTGCCCAACACCACGGACTACAGCAGTGAGTTCAACTATTACGGCGCCGACCAGCCGTTCTCCCACCCCGTACCACCGTCCTTGAGCAGCATCCCGCCGGGCTCGTACATCCCGACTGCACCGGGGGATTTCATTCCGGTGTCCGGCGAGCACGTGTTTTCCGACTCGCGCCTGCCGACCGTGGCCGACGCCACGGTGCGCGTGTTTATCCGCTCCTACGATCCGGAGCGTGGCGTCTACGTGAACCAGGAAGTCGAAAACCCGGATTGCATGCTGTCCTGCCTGCGGCAGGGCCCGGTGTTGCAGTGAGCCTTACCACTGGCGTTTGTCCGGGCGGGCGAGGCCGAGTTTTTCGATCCGGTAGCGCAACATGTCGCGGCTCAGGCCCAACAGGCGTGCCGATTTGGTGACGTTCCAGTCGGTTTTGTCGAGCATCTTGCGCACCATGTCGCGCTCGACTTCCGGCAGGTTCATCGATTCGTTGCCGTTGTACGAAGGGCGCGGTTCGTTGAACGCCTGTGGCTCGTGCTGAAACATCGGTGGTTCATCCACCAGGCTCAGGCAGACGTTCAATTGATGGGCGGCGACGGTGTCGCTTTGTGCCAGCAACACGGTCTGTTCGAGCATGTTGCGCAATTCGCGCACGTTGCCCGGCCAGCTGTAGCTGAGCAGCAATTCTTCGGCCTGGTCGCTGAAATGCAGGTTCGGCTTGCCGTAGCGTTTGCCATGCACCGCCAAAAAGTGCCGGGCCAGCAGCAGGATATCGGCGCCCCGGGCATACAGGCGCGGCACCTTGATGGAAATGATGCGCAGGCGGAAAAACAGGTCACGGCGGAACTTGCCCTGCTGGACCATTTGTTCGAGGTTGCAGTTGGTGGCGCTGATCACCCGCAAGTCGACCTTGCGCTCTTTCACCGAGCCGACCCTGCGAATGGTCCGGTCCTCCAGCAGTTTCAGCAGCTTGGCTTGCAGCAACAGGTCCATTTCACCGATTTCGTCGAGGAACAGTGTGCCGCCATCCGCCGCCTCCACCAGCCCCAGGCGACGGTCCTTGGCGTCGGTGAAGGCGCCTTTCTCGTGGCCGAACAGTTCCGATTCCACCAGGTTGGAGGGGATCGAGGCGCAGTTGAATTCAATGAACGGTCCTTTGCTGCGCGGGCCGTCGAAGTGCAGCGCCCGGGCCACCAGTTCCTTGCCGGTGCCGGTCTCGCCTTCCACCAGCACAGGAGGAAGATCGCTATTGGCCATGCGCCGCTCAGCATCGAGTAACTGGGCGATGGTGCCCTTGAGGTAGGTCATCGGCGCCGAGTCGCCAATCAAGGCCTGCACCCCGGATTTCTGCGCTTCACGCTCCTGGTAAAACGACAGCGTGCGCTCCATGCGGTCGGTGGCCAGGGCCTTGTCGAGCAACAGCTTGAGTTCCGGCAGGGCCACCGGCTTGGTGACGTAATGGAACGCGCCCTCTTTCATCGCCACCACGGCGTCTTCGACGTTGCCGTAGCCGGTCATCATGATCACTTTCAGATCCGGCGCGCTGATGCGCAGCTTCTGGATCAGGTCGTGACCACTCATGCCTGGCAACGAGTTGTCGGTCAGTACCACGTCAGGAACGAAAGAACCCAATTGCTCCAGGGCGTCTTCGGCCGAGTGGCAGACGGTCACCTCGAAGTCCTTGCGCTCCAGATAGGTTTGAATGTTCTCGGCAAGGATTTCGTCATCCTCGACCAGCAGAATGCTGTGCTCCATATTCCCCTCCCGTTGCCACTTTGAAATTGAGACAAACGCGGGTTCCTTCCTGCTCCTGGCTGGTCAGTTCGACCGAGCCTTCAAACCGCTCCATTATTCTTTTGACCAGGGCCAGGCCGACGCCCAACCCGCCTTGTTTGGTGGTGAAAAACGGCTTGAAGACCATTTGCTGCTGCTGTTTGGACATGCCCTTGCCCGTGTCGGCAAGGACCATGCTCACGTAGCCGGGTACCGACGAATCGACCTCGATCGTCAGCACGCCGCCTTTGGGCATCGCTTCCAGGGCATTGGCAAACAGGCTATTGAGTATTTGCGTGAGCAGCACCTGTTGGCTGACGACCGGTGGCTCGCTTTTGGGGGTAAAAACCACTTCGACGTTTGATCGTTTGATCAAGGGTTCAAAGGCACTCAAGGTGTCATCGAGGGCCAGCACGAGGTCGACGCTTTCAAAGTCGTCATTCATCGGTCGCAGCGACACCAGCAGCTCACGTACCCAGCGCGACATGCGGTCGACCTGGTTGATGATGTCACCAATGTTCTTTTGCGAGCTTTGGCTGGCAATTTCCTGGGCCAGTTCGGCGCTGGAACGGATGTTCGCCAACGGGTTGCGCAGGCTGTGGGCGACCGCCGACGACATCTCGCCCAACGCCACGAAGGTTTCGTTGGCGATCAGTTGTTTCTGCTGGCTCTGCAACAGCATCGCCGCGCGCCGTACGATCCAGAACAATCCCAGGTAAATCACCGCCCCGCCGATCAGCGTCGCCAGCCAGATCGCCTTGAAGCCGCGCTGGATGCGCTCCACCAGATCCACCGGCTCCTTGTAGATCTCGACCATGGCAATCACTTTGCTTTTGTCAGCGTTGAACATCGGGATGTAGTTTTCGACGAACAGGTATTCCGGCTCACGCAGCATGCGCTGCTCCGGGCGCTCCTCATCGATTTCGTGGTAGCTGGTGGACACCAGGGATTTCATCTCGAATGACTCGTCCAGTTCATCGTCACCCTCAATGCGAGTGCCGATTATCTCCGGGTTGGTAGACCAGACAACGGTGCGGTCCAGTGCGTATACATGAGCCAAAAGAATGTCCGGCAGATGTTCCACATGATCCAGAAACTCAATACGCGCGGCAGCCCGAGTGCCCGGATTGACATCGGGGTAGGCCTGATCCATACGCGGGTCGAGCATTTCGCCCATGGTCCGGTTCGGTGAAATCCCGGCATGGCGGATTTCGGCCGTGCCAATGGCCTGGATGAACTGCGCCGTCAGCATCGAGTCGCGCTCGATGCTTTCTTCGACCACAAAGCGCGTGGAGATGTAGCCCAGCCCCAACGCCACGGCCGCAATGATGAAAAAGCTCGCCAGGGAGAACCACCGCAGCAAATTGAATTGCGGTCGCCAACCCTTGCGTGGTGCGGCCGGTGTCGCCGGCTCGGGTACTTTTTGTTGTTCCAGAATCTGCATGGGTGAGTCCTGGGTTTTTTATTTGAGCCTTCCAGCCGTACTTCGAATCAGTGTAGGTAACATTGATAGCAATTGGCTGGCTCACGTAACTATTTCGATACTATTGCACCTGGGTCATATTCTCTGGCGCCACGGGGGGATGCTGGCGGTCGGTTTCCTGCTGCAGGAATTCGATGATCGACTGCGCGGAATGCTCGTCCATGCGCAGGTTGGGCATCGGGATCTTGTTGAAGCGATCGAACATGTCCATCGCGATTGGATCTTTCTCGGCCAGCATCCGGTCCGGCTCGCGGATCCAGCGGTTGAGCCACACCGGATCGCGCTGCCGGGTGACGCCGATCAGGTCGGGGCCAATACTGCGCAAGCCGATACCCTGCCCGTCCAGCGGGCCCAGGCTGTGGCACGAGGCGCAGCGAGTGCGGAACAGCTCTTCACCGTTGCTCGGCGGGCGAATTTGCGGTGCGTTGGCGTAGCTTTCTTCAGCACTGGGCTGTTTCCAGTTCTGCAAGGTGTTGGCCAGCTGATCGGCCAGAATCCACGGGTTTTCAAACGGCGAGGCCTTCATCCAGCGCCCGGTTTCCTGGTTGCCGACGATCAGGCTCAGGTTGTGGTCCTTGCTGCGGCCGTTGTCGACGCCTTCGATGAACAACCCCAGTTTCTGCCGCAGTTCGGTGACGTCGGCGAACTCCCCGGTGAGGAATTTCCAGCCAGGCCCCACCTGGAAGCGTTGCGAATAGGCCTTGAGCACCGCGGGGGTGTCGCTCAAAGGGTCGATGCTGATGGAGTAGAAGAAAATGTCCTTGCCCACCCGATCGCCCAGCAATTTCTGCACCTGGCGCAACCGTGCGGTTTCCAGTGGGCAGGAGTCGCTGCACGAGGTGAAGATGAAGTTGATCACCACCACCTTGCCTTTGATCAGGTCATCGAAAAAATGCACCTGCTGACCGTCCTGGTCGGTCAGCAGGGTGTTGGGGAAATATCCCGCCCCCCAGGGGGTGGCGGATTCAGCCACGGCCGCCGCCGCTGGCGCGGCCGTTGGCTCAGAGACGGGCGTCGACGGTGCCTGGCTCGCCACCAGCAGCTGGCTGGCCAGCAAACCGGTGACCAACATCAAGGCCAGGTGCATGCCCAAGGCTCGCGAGCGTGGTGAATGCAGCTTCATGTCGACACCCTCCCTGTTCAAGGTTTGACCGCCACTTTAGGGCCCAGGCCATCGCCAGTGCGGAAGGTTGGCAGAGCGGCCGAGTTCACGTAGCGCACTCCATCCCAGCTGGGCAGCGGTGTTGGCATCAACTGGAATTGACCGGGCTTCTCAATGTCCCAACGCAGCAGCATGGAGTTGTCCTCGTGCTGGGTGTTGTGACAGTGCTCCATGTAGGTCCCGGCGAATTCACGGAAGTTGATCGCCATCTCTACGTTGTCCAGGCCATCCTTTTCCGAGCCGATGCGATACACGTCCTTACGCGCCCATTTTTCCCATTCCGGTGGTGCCTTGCCGCCACGGCTGAGGATGATCCCCTCCTCGAAGTGCACATGCACCGGATGGCTCCAGCCTGAGCCGCCCAGCTTGATGTTCCACACCTCCAGGGTGCCGAAGCCAGTGGAGCCGGCGTCGGTCGGACCGTTTTTCAGTTGGGTGGCCGCGTTCAGGCGCCGAGGGTCCATGTGGAAGCCGAAGCCGCCATCGGTCTTGACCGTCCACGGTGCTTCGTCGGTGCCGTCGGAACGACCGAAAATGAAACTGCGGTGACGGGCATTGGCCAGCAGTGCCTTGTCGGCCGCGTTGTCGCGGTGAATCTTCAGTGGGATCATCACCAGGCCTTCCGCCTTGCCCGGTTTAGCCGGTTCGTACAGCGACGGGTCCATGGACAGGTCCTGCCCGGTGTAGGCCTTGACGTTGAGTTGCAACACCTTGCCCACTGCCGGGTCGCCCTTGTCCCACTGCGGCCCTTTGCTCGTTTGCTTGATCACGGCCAGGTATTTCTCCGACAGCACGTCGCCCAGCGGGATCGGTTCCTTCGGACCCTTGCCGTCGTCGTGAGCCAGCAAGTTGACAAAAAAGATCTTGTCCCCTGGCTTGATACCGTTCTTGGCAAAGTTGACGACGATGTCGAAGCGCTCGGCGATGCCCTGGGTCGGCAGGATCGCGTTGTGGTTCTGTTTGTCGCCGTCAGCGTCCAGGTCCATGGTGCCGTCGAAAGGAACGGCGTGTTCCATGATGTTGCCGTCGTTGGCGATCATGTGGAACGGCACCCGGGCATAGGACAAACCGGAGCCTTTAGGGCCCTGGAACTCGCCACTGGTGCCTTTGATTTCACGCACCAGTGCCCATTTGTAGTAGCGCGACACCGAGCCGTTGAGCATGCGAAAGCGGTAGCTGCGGGCACGCACGTCCAGGGTCGGTTTCCAGCCCCAGTTGACGATCACCTGGTCACCGAGGAAGCCGTCGGTGTTGAACGGGTTGAACCACAGCTGACCGTTCTGATCCCAGGCCTTGTCGGCGAACACCAGGTTGACGTCGTAGTCGCGGTTACCCCATGGCAAGGCGTTGCCGCTGGGGAAACGCAGGTTGACACCGTCGTTGACCGATTCGTTGCCACGGTCCAGGGCGCTGTAGTAGTTCATCATCGCCGCGTTGCCCTTGTAGACGTTCTGCGCGGTGAAATCGAGCATGTGGTCGTGGAACCAGTGGGTGCTCATGGTCTCGCGCCAGTCACCCCGGATCTTGATGGTGCCGTGGTCGCAGGTTTTCTTGCCCGGGCTTGTGTCGTTGGTCCACAGGGTTTCGCCCGGCGCGCAGGGGAACGCGGCGCGTGGGTCTGTCGCGGTGGTGTTGATGGTGTCGTAACCGGCGAGCTGGATCGGCCAGCGATAGTCGTAATACTGCCCGGGGAAGAAGAACGCGTTGGCATAGCCGTCACTTTCCGCCGGGGCGTGACCGTTGTGCTCGTGGGTGGTGATGGTGTGCAGACCAAAGCCCATGTTGGCCGCCGGGTCGATCGGCAAGCCGTTGTAATGGCGCATCAGCACAGGCTGACCGTAGCGCACCATCAACAGTTTCGGCGGCAGGGTGCCGTCGAAGGTCCACACCGAGTTGTGGTTCTGCGCTGGCATGAGCGGGTGCAGGCGCGGCTCGACGCCCTTGGAGGTCCCGTCCGTTGCCGCGATGCCGGCGACGTTGTGATACAGCCCGCCGGGGCCGAACTCACCCACGGCGTAGTGGTGCATTTGCACAGTGTCACGCAAGCCGCCGTTGGTGCGGATGCCAGTCTGCACGGTCTTGTAGGCGTTCTGCGGGTAGAACTCGTTCCAGCGCTGGTGCGACCAGCCCTTTCCTGGCGGACGACCTTCGGCGGACGAGCCGATATGGCGGTTGAGGAAGACCTCGATCTGCGCCTGCCATGGGTTGCGATCCACCTCGTTGGCATACTGGCTGGGGAACGGCGTCAGCCCCGGCTGGCGCATGAAGGCATCCAGCGCGGCGCTGGGTGGCGCGCTGCGGGCAACACTGGTGGGGTCTTGTTGCGGCAACGGGCCAATCCCCGGCGGTGGAAACGGCAGTTGCGCCGCCGGCGTGGTGGGGTCGAGTTTTTCCGGGCCGAATTCTTCGAACAGCAGCATCTGCTGGGTGAAGGGCTGGGCCCCAAACAACGGGCTGGGCTTGCCGTTAGTGGGGTAGTTGAAACTGGTTTGCTGGGCAGGCGGAAGAATGTTTTCCGACCGGGTGGTATCGCGTGTGCCTTTGACGCCGTCAGGCAAATCGAAGGAATCCTGGTTGGCCTCCGGCATGCTCAAAATGGCATTCAGTGCCGCCGGTTCGTCGGTGGGTTCGTCGTAGTAAGCCGAAGGATCGGAAGGTTCTGGCTGTCGTTCGTCATCGATGGGGCTGGCGCGCAGTGTCGCTGTTCCCAGCGTCATCGTCAGCAGGACGCCCAATGGCGTTATCAGTCCTAACCGTTTGAAGGAGTACCGCGCTTTTGTGTCCATCACCAGCCGCCTCGAAGTCGTGAAGGGGGTACTGGTGGTTTTGCAAGGACCTCGCCAATTTTGTAACTGTCTTATACAAAAGTATTAACACCCATCAAAACAATGGCTTATCAACATCAATGTGCCATGACCGGGCAAACGACTGGGGATTGACACCCGCTAACGGGGATAGTTCATCCCCGATATCAGGGGATCAACTTAAACGACAGACGGACTGAAGTGCCCTCGCCTTCACGGCTTTCCAGGGCCACGGCACCGCCGAAACGCTCCATGATCCGCTTGACCAGCACCAGTCCGACACCCAAACCGCCCTGCTTGGTGGTGAAGAAGGGTCGGAAGGCCATGGTGCGCTGTTCTTCGGTCATGCCTTTGCCGGTGTCGCTGACCACCAGCGCCACGCTTTGCTCATCGCGCGGCTCGATCTGCAGGGTCAGCGTGCCGCCGCCCTCCATCGCTTCCACCGCGTTGGACAACAGGCTGTTGAGAATCTGGTTCAGCTGCACCTGCTGGCTCAGGACCATCGGCGTCTGGGCCGGTTCGAACACCACGTCGACCTTGGCTCTGGCGATTTGATGCTCATAGGCCATCAGGCTGTCATGCAGCGCCGCCACCAGATTCACCGGTTCAGCCTCGTCGTTAAGCGGTCGCAGCGACTGGAGCAACTCGCGTACCCATTTCGACATGCGATCGACCTGGCCGATGATGTCGTTGATGTTCTTGTGCGCCGGGCCGTTGTCGAACTCCAGCGCCAGCTCGGCACTGGAACGGATGGTGGCCAGCGGATTGCGCAAGCTGTGGGCTACGGCCGAGGACATCTCACCCAAGGCGACGAAGGTTTCGTTGGTGATCAGTTGCTTCTGCTGCGCCGCCAGCAGGGTCGCGGCGCGCCGCACGATCCAGTACAGGCCCAGGTAAATCAGGCCACCGCCCAGGGCCGTCGCCAGCCAGATCAAGACCAGCCCGCGCTCCATGCGGTTGATCAGGTCCTGGGGTTCCTTGTAGATCTCGACCATGGCTGTGACGGTGGTGCCGTCCGCATCGAACAAGGGGATGTAGTTTTCGATGAAGATGTATTCGGGTGGCACCACGAACTTCTGTTCCATGCGCGACTTGTCGACGTCGTGGTAGCTGGCCGACACGGGAATCTTCGATTCGAAAGCGTGGTCGAGGTCTTCATCGGAATGGATCGTGGTGCCCATCAAGGCCGGGTTGGTCGACCAGATCACCATTCGGTCGGGGGCATAGATATTGGCCAGGATCACGTCCGGCAAATGCTCGATATGGTCGAGGAATTCACCACGGGCGCTGGCGCGGGCCAGCGGATCGACGTCGGGAAAGTTCTTGTCTTTGCGTGGGTCGAGCAACTCGCCCATGGTCCGGATGTTGGGAATCGACACGTGACGCCGTTCGGCCGAGGCAATCGCCTGGATGAATTGCGAGGTCAGAAGCGCATCGCGCTGTACGCTTTCGGTGATGACAAACCGTGTGGACACCGCCCCCAGCGCCACCGCCACGGTGCCGATCACCGCCATGCTGATCAGCGAAAACCAGCGCAGCAGGTTGAAGGGCTGCTTGCGCGCGCTCAGGTAAATTTCGCTGTCAGTCGCAAGCGCTTTGGCGATCGTGTTCATGGACGCGGTTCCCGGTAAACCCCAATTGCTTTATAGCCTACTCAGGGCCATTTGCCCGAACCTGGGTTCCCCGATTCCCCACCCTCCCCGCCCGCCCCATCTACCCCCAAACCTGGGGACAGGTGCCCGTTGCGCATGGTCGTGGTTTTTCCTCCGGCACCCCGCCAACGCCTGTAGGCCGGGCCTCTCACCGGCGTTTTTACTGATTGGTACGGAAGTTGCCGAAGACCTGTCAACTGACCCATCCCCAAGGGGCAGGTACTTCGATAGAGGGAATACTCATGCACCCTTTACTGTGCAAAACCGCGACCGCCCTGGTCGTGACCGCTCTAGCCCAAGGCATTGCCCAGGCAGCGTTGTTTGCCGTCGACCAAGGACCCTACCTGCCCGCCAATGGTAATTTCGCCGCGTGGTATCAAGACACCCACGGCCGAACCCTTGACCTGTGCCTGTCAAAGGCTGTCAGTTCCAGGGTTCCCAGTGCCCCCGGCGCCCCGACTTACATGTGCTCTTTGATTCCGGCACCCGGTGTTTTCGACGACACCAAGCCGATGGTCTTCCCGACCAATTTCCCCGACGAAGCGTTCTGGGCCACCGGTGAAACCACCCTCGTCGATGCCACTCGCGGCATCGACCTGACCTACGTCTCGGCACTGGAAGCCGCCTTCAGTGGCGGCGATCCAGCAGAGGGCGACCAGATCAGCTTTGCCCGTATCCGTATACGCATCGACGTGCCCACCGCCGGCACCTACACCATCACCCACCCCTACGGCGTTGAGATATTCACTGTCGACACCCCTGGGCGCCGGGCGATCAACATGACCCGGGACATCGGCATCGGGGCCCCGGCCACCTACAACGGTGCGCTCAAGGGCGACGTCGGGCCGTTCCTGCGCAGCGTCAATGGGCCCTACATCGAGACCAACCCGATTACCGGCCAGGCCGAAACATTCGTTGGCGACCCGAACCTCACCGAGCCCGTTACCGGTAGCCCGTTCAACACTAACTTCGTGCGCATCGAAGGCCCCAATGGCCTGGACTTGCGGACCAACCTCTTTGCCGTTTCCGGGAAGATTTCTGCGGTGGTGCGGCCAACCCCGGTCATCGCCGAACGCGGCACCTATTCGCGGCATGCCGGCGCCAGTGCACCGGTGGCCCAGCAAGACGTATTCGTGCTGGCCCCGCCACCGCCAGGCACCGCGACCCTGGACAGCAACAACCCGGTGCTGAACTTCACCGAAGCGAACACCACCGGCCACTGGTACGCCCAGTCGCCGACCAACCCGTCGATACCCAGCACGTTGCAAGTGACCGCCGACAACCACTTGGCCATCGCCAGCAGCACGCCGACCACCTTGCCCATGCCACTGACTGACCTGGTGACCATCACCCGTGCCGAATACAGCCTGAGCAGCGGGCAAATCACCATCGTGGCCTCGACCAGCGATGAGACTTCGCCTCCGGCTCTCACGGCCACCACCGGCACGGGGCTCGCCATCGGCGCCCTGAGCGGCGACGGCGCCGTGAAAACCCTGGCTACCGGCATCTCGCCGATCCCGCCAGCCCAGGTTCGCGTGACGTCAGCCAATGGCGGCAGCGACACCGAAGAAGTGGTCATCGTGCAATGAACGCTCACATGCCCAGATCCTCATCAGGAGGCATCATGAACAAATGGCCACGCTCGGCGGTCAACGCCCTGGGACTGACTCTGTCGCTATCCGGCAGCGCTTTTGCGCAACTTGCCGCGGTCGATCCAGGCCCTTACACCTTTGCCACCGGGAAATTCCCGATCTGGTACCAGGACACCAATCAACTGTCGATGGAACTGTGCCAGTCACGCGCCGTCAGCTCGCGGGTCGGCGCCACTACGCCACCGGCCTACATGTGCACCCTGTTGCCGACGCCCGGCATCTTCGATGACACCCTGCCGATGGTGTTCCCGGATAACTGGCCGGA
Source organism: Pseudomonas sp. NFX15 (assembly GCF_049132105.1). Lineage (NCBI taxonomy): Bacteria > Pseudomonadati > Pseudomonadota > Gammaproteobacteria > Pseudomonadales > Pseudomonadaceae > Pseudomonas > Pseudomonas sp. NFX15. Next base: position 105,931 of record NZ_JAFMPV010000018.1, on the reverse strand, counting down.
CGAAGCCTTCTGGTTCCTCGCCGAAACCAACATCCCCAACAACGCCGCTGGCTACGGCATGGACGCCTACGTCGCCGGGATCGAGGCAGCGTTTGCCGGTGGCAACCCGCTCGACGGCGACCAGATCAGCTTCGCGCGGATTCGCATGCGGGTGAACATCCCCGTCGCCGGGACCTACACCATCACCCACCCCTATGGCGTGGAAACCGTCAATGTCACCACCCCCGGCCGTCGTGCGATCAACATCACCAAGGACGTCGGCATCGGAGCACCTGGGGTTTTCACCGGGGTACTGGCCGGCGCGATCGGGCCTTTCGTGCGCAGCGTCAATGCGCCCTACACCGAGGTGAACCCCGATACGGGGTCGGTCGAGACCTTCATTGGCGACCCGAACCTCACCGAACAAATCACCGGCAGCCCCAACAACACCAACTTCGTGCGCATACAGGGTCCCGCCGGAACCCTCCAGACCAACCTGTTCACCGTGGCCGGCAAGGTGCTCGACACCCGCGCACAAACCGCCGTGGACATGAACCGCGCCACCTACCGCCGTACAGCCGCGGGCGGCAGCAACACCCGGGTCGAAGTATTTGCCAAGGCCCCCAACGGCTCGACCCTGTGCTTTCGCGAAAGCATTGCGCTGGTGCCCGGCCCGCCGGTGTCGCCTTGCCAGACCACGATGGTCAGCGACAACAACGGCATGTTCTTCGCCCATCACCTGCTGACCAATGGCACCGTGCCGCCGGTCGTGGTGGTCACCGCCACCAACCCTGCCGGCACCACTCGCCCGACCGCGGTGTCGAGCAAGCTTTCGGACGTGGTGAAAATCCAGACCGCTCGCTACGACTGGAGCAATCACAAACTGCTGATCGAAGCCACATCCACCGACGAAGTCGTGGTGCCGGACATGGTCGCCCAGGGTTACGGGCGCCTGTCGAAAAACGGCCTGCTGCAAACCCTGTCTGTGTCTGACATGACCCAGCCACCGGCAACGGTGACCGTCAAATCGGCCGCTGGCGGCAACGACACCGAACCGGTCGTCGTGGTCGGTACGGCACCGGACAGTGGCCAGAACCAGCGGCCACTGGCGGTCAATGACGTGGGCAGCACCACTTTCGGGGTGCCGGTCACGCTCAACGTGCTGGCCAACGACAGCGACCCGGACGGCAACGTGCCACTGAGCGTCACCGCGCTGACCCAACCGGCCGCGGGCCAGGGCACGGTGGCCATGGCAGTGAACAACGTGGTCTACACCCCGCCCGCCGTCGTCAATGCACCGTTGACCACGACCTTCACCTACAAGGCGCAAGACGCCAAAGGCCTGGCCTCGACCGATCCTGCCACCGTGACCATCACCGTTGCGCCTAACCAGCCACCGGTGGCCGTCAACGACAGCGTTGCAACCCAGGGCGTGCCGGTGTCGATCAACGTGCTGGCCAACGACACCGATCCGGAAGGCAACCTGCCGCTGGCCATCGCCAGTGTCACCCAGCCCGCAGCCGGTCGCGGCACGGTGGCCATCAACGGCACGTCGGTCACCTACACGCCTCCGGCCGTGGTCCTGGCGCCGTTCACCACAACCTTCACCTACATCGCCCGAGACAGTTTCGGCGCCTTGTCGGCACCGGCCACCGTCACGGTGCAGGTGTCGCCACCGCTGGTGCTGGAAGCCTTCAACGTCACCGGAGCCACCGTCACTGCCCGTGCCGGCAACCGCTTCACCTGGGCCTTTACCGGTACCTCGTCGACGATCCTCGGCAACACGGTCACCGTCCAGGTCACCACGCCAGCCGGCCTGGTCACCCTGGGCACGGCAACCGTAGCGATCACCGGCCGGTGGACGCTGACGGTGACCAACACCACGGTCGCCCCGGCGCTCAACCCGACGGCCACCATCCGATCCACACCGGGTTCGGTGCGCAACGTCGCCGTCACCGTGCAGTAACCGCTCGCCCCACCGGCCGGTCCAGCCGGTGGGGCCAACCGAACAATCAGGGAGTTCGCCATGAAAACGTCGACCGCCGCCCTGCTCTGCCTGCTCCTGCTTTGCAGCAGTGCCGGTGTGCGCGCCGACGACTTGATGGAAAACGACGACCTGGGCCCCGGTGGCGACCTCGGCGAGATGCCGCCACCGATCGGTCAGCACGCGCTGATCGACCAGAACGGCCAGGCCAACGTTGCGTTGTTGCAACAGAACGGCCAGTCGTTGCTGGGGACCATCGTGCAGTCGGGCAGCAATCAGGAAGCCTACATCCTGCAGCAAGGCAGCGACCTGATGGCGATGATCAACCAGCAAGGTTCCGGCAACGAGGCCTCGATTACCCAGACCGGCAGCCATAACCGCGCTCAGATCTCCCAGAACGGCAATAACAACAGCGCCAGCATCGACCAGGCCGGCACGGGGCTGCAAAGCGCCGTGAGCCAGTCCGGCAACGGCATGAGCGTTTCGGTCAAACAATATCGCTAAGCACTGCACCACTTGGAGGTTCCATCATGTTCAAATTCAGTCCCCTCACCGCCGCCATCCTGGTCATCGTCAGTGCCCAGGCGATGGCCGATGACAGCGTGTCCAATCAATTGCAAAACGGCACCGCCAACATCGCCGATGTGAAACAGAACCTGGCCCCGGCCAGCACCACCAACCAGCAGCAATTGGGTGAAGGCAACGATGCGGCGGCCGTGCAGGACACCGCCTCCAGCACCATCGACCAGAACCAGGTCGGCAATTTCAACGCCGGTTACGCCGAGCAACTGTTCGAGGACGGCAGCACCATCACCCAGCTGCAAAACGGCGAGACCAACACGGCCCATGCCAGCCAGTCAATCGGTGTGGGTGGCAGCGAAGCCCTGCAACAACAGCAAGGCAACGGCAACTTCACGTTCATCTATCAGGACAGCCAGGACGGCACCTCGGCCAAGACCTTCCAGTTCGGTGACAACAACGAAGCCAATATCGAACAGATGGACCTGAGCGTCGGCAACAAGGCGACCATCACCCAGCAGGGCAACGGCAACTACGGCACCGCCGAGCAGGTGTTCCACAACGGCGCGCAGATGGACATCAACCAGTCTGGCGATGGCAACTATGCCTATGGCGACCAGCGCAATGGCCAGGGCGGCACCTTGACCATCAACCAGTTCGGCAACCTCAACGGCACCGAGGTCTGGCAAGACACCCAGATCGCCAGCAAGGCGACCGTGACCCAGATCGGCGACACCAACGAAACCGTGGTCGACCAGAGCTTCGGCGAAAGCAACGTGGCGACGGTGCTGCAGGTCGGTGACCTCAACGCCATTTATGCCGACCAGTTCGAATCCATCGGCTCGACCCTGGCGCTGTACCAGCAAGGCAACAGCAACGTGCATTTCACCTATCAGAGCGGTGACAGCCACGTGCTCAACGCCACCTCCGTGGGCAATGGCAACAAGGTCTATGCCAGCAACTGGAAAGGCCCGCAAAAGGGTGGCCAGTTCGGCACCAATCAGCGTGCGACCATCAACCAGAACGGTTCGGACAACGTCGCCAACTTCACCCAGAACGGCGCGGGCCATATCGTCAGTACCAACCAGACCGGTACTGGCAACAAAACCACGATCCATCAGGACGACTCCTACAACGAGCTGTACTTCGACCAGAACGGCAGCGACAACATTCTGATTTCCGACCAGCGCGGCGAGACCAACCTGGCCATGGGCAGCACCTCCGGCACAGGCAACATCACCCAGTTCGACCAGTCCGGCAGCGGCAACCGGGCCTACACCGACCAGGTGTATGGCAGCGACAACATGATCACCGTCAAACAGGCTGACACCATGAACGTGGCCTACGTGACCCAGGGCGGCACTGGCAACATCGCCAACGTCGACCAGAGCGGCATGACCCAGACGGCGACCGTGCAGCAATATGGTGCGGCTAACCAGGCAACCGTGTTGCAGCAATAATCGCGCGGCAAAAAAACCGCGGCCTCTGGGTGAGAGGTCGCGGTTTTTTGCGTTTTCGCGGTGGTTGGGTGTCCACCCTTTTGAAGGGGTGGCTGAGTCGACATCGGTGTTGGCTGAAGGACGCTTTCGCTGGCAAGCCAGCTCCCACAGGGACTGTGCCGGACACTAATGCCGCGAACACCCGAGAACCCTGTGGGAGCTGGCTTGCCAGCGAAGGGGCCGGTGCAGTCAGAAAGGTGCGTTTCAGCGCACCAGTCGCTCGGCCAACGCCTTGGCCTGGCTCGCCACGTCGGTGACGGCCGTGCTTTCCCACCACATGCCGCGCAACGGCGGCCCCATGGCAAACAGTCGGCTGACGGGTTGACCTTCAGCGTCCAGGACTCTGCCATCGACCTGAGCCGCAATGCCCAAAGCCAACGGTCCAGGCTTGACCAGGCCACGGGCGAGCAGTTGCTGCGGCAACGGCCGCGCGACCCGGCGCCAGTCGTATTCGATGCCACTGGAGTTGATCAGGGCGGCACCGCTGACCACACAGGTCTGTCCCTCACCGCGCCGCCTCAAGCGAATACAAACGCCATCGCCTGTGGTCGGCTCAAGCCCTTTGAAAGAAGCCGCATGAATGCGCAATCGCCCCTCTTTATATAGACGCGCCACCAACTCGGCACTCAAGGGTGGCGAACGATGGTGATGGCTTTCCCACCATGGCCGCACATGCCGCACGAATTGCCGGCGCTGCACATCCGTCGCCTGATGCCACAAGCGACCGATGTGCGCACGTACCGTGTCCAGTGGCGCCTGCCAGTCGATGCCCTGGGCGATCGCGTCCTGGCAATGCCGACGCAGTTCGCGCAGCAATTGGCGCGGGGTGCGGATGCCTGGATCCTCGGCGAGAAAATCCACCCAGGCCGGCGGCTGGCGGCGGACGTGGGGCAGCAGGCCGTGCCGGGAAAACACCTCGATCGGCCCGCGATGCCCGGCCTGCTCCAGAGATACCACGGCATCGACCATGGTCAGGCCCGAGCCGATGATCAGCACCGTCGATTGCGGATCGAGCTGCCGCATGGTCGCCACGTCCCACGGATCAAGGGCCGCCGCATTCAAGCCGCTGGACTGGGTTTGTGGCGTGCGCGCAGCGGGGAACATCCCGGTCGCCAACACGGCGAACGCACCTTGCAGGCGCCGGCCATCGTTCAAGGTCAGTTGCACGGCATCGGCATCGGCTTGCAAGTCGACCACCTCGGCCTGCACATGCTCGACCGTCGAATCGTTCAAGGCGCCGATCGCTTGCGCCTCAGTCAGACGTTGCCGGGCGTAAAGGCCGAACATCCCCCGTGGTGGAAACAGTTCGCTGATCGGCACAGGTTGCTGATCCGCCTCCGGCCAGCCGCCAGCTGCGATGTACTCGGTCAGCCATTGGGTCAGGTCATCGGGGTTGTCCGGGTCGACACTCATCCGCGCCGCGTTGCCGTTGAGCGTATGGCCCAGTTCCACCGCGCTATAGGCCTCGCCTCGCCCCAATTCGGCCCGTGGCTCAATCACCAGCACCCGGCGCCGGCTCGACTGGCGCATCAGTTGCGCCGCCAGCATCGTTCCGCTGAGGCCGCCGCCGACAATCAGGATGTCGGCGTCATGGGTCAAGGTCTGGTCCATCGTGTACTTCCTGTTCAGATCACCACATTACGTACAAACCGCGCCGCCACCGCCCCGTCATTGCGATAGCAATGCGGCTGGTTGCTGGCGAACATAAAGAACTCACCCGCCGCGATGTTCTGCGCCCGGTCGCCGAGCATCACGGTCAGGCAGCCTTCGAAGACATAAATCTGCTCGCTCCAGCCATCGGCGTCGGGCTCCGACGGATACACCTCGCCCGGTTGCAGGCACCATTCCCACTGCTCGACTTCACGGCTGGCATGGGCCTTGGACAGCAACACCGCACGACTGCCGGGGATGATGCCGGTCCAGGCCAGTTCGTTGATACGGCTGGGATCGCGGGCGTCGGGCGCCTGGATCAGATCACTGAAGGCGACGTCGAGGGCTTCGGCCACGCGGTCGAGGGTGGTCAGGCTGACATTCTTCTCCCCCGCTTCGATCGCCACCAGCATGCGCCGGCTGACACCGGACTTTTCCGCCAGCGCGGTCTGGCTCAGGTCGGCGGCATGGCGCAAGCGACGAACGTTTTGACTGACGTGCTGGAGGACCGATGTCCTCGGGGTAGAATCTTTGTGCACTATATTGCTCACTGAGTGGGGTTGGGCAGTATACTGCGCAACATTCGGCGCATTGTGCGTCGCCCTCCAGTAGCGTGCAAGATCATGACGTCGGTGAACTCCCCAAAGGCATCCTCCCGTTTTAAAAAGCTCAGCAAGGCCGAGTGCGTGCTGGTGCTGATCACCATGATCTGGGGCGGCACCTTCTTGCTGGTACAGCACGCAATGACTGTCAGCGGCCCAATGTTTTTTGTCGGCCTGCGCTTTGCCGCCGCCGCGAGCATCGTCGCCCTGTTCTCCTGGCGGCACCTGCGCGACCTGACCTTGTTCGAACTGAAGGCCGGCTCGTTCATCGGTGCGGCAATCATGCTCGGCTACGGCTTGCAAACCGTCGGGTTGCAAAGCATCCCCAGCAGCCAATCGGCCTTTATTACTGCGCTGTACGTACCGTTCGTGCCCTTGCTGCAATGGCTGGTGCTGGGCCGGCGCCCGGGGTTGATGCAGAGCATCGGCATCATGCTGGCCTTTACCGGTTTGATGTTCGTGTCCGGGCCGTCCGGCGCCTCGCTCAACTTCAGCCCAGGCGAGATCGCCACCTTGATCAGTGCCGTGGCCATTGCCGCCGAGATCATCATGATCAGTGCCTTTGCCGGCCAGGTCGATGTGCGCCGGGTGACGGCGGTGCAACTGGCGGTGACGTCGGTGCTGTCATTCCTGATGGTGGTGCCGACCAATGAGGCGATTCCGGACTTTTCGTGGCTGCTGCTGTGCAGCGCCCTCGGCCTTGGCGCAGCAAGTGCGGCGATTCAGGTAGCGATGAACTGGGCGCAGAAAAGCGTCTCGCCGACCCGCGCTACCCTGATCTATGCCGGCGAACCGGTCTGGGCCGGAATCGTCGGGCGCATCGCCGGGGAACGCTTGCCGGCGATTGCCCTGCTCGGGGCGGGGTTGATTGTCACGGCGGTGATTGTCAGTGAGTTGAAGACCAAGGGTAAGGCAACGGCGGCTGAGGAAGCGTTGGAGGAAGACACTCAGCGCTGATCCCCGGGTTTTGCATCGCCGGACCAATCGCCATCGCGAGAAGGCTCACTCCTACATCGGAGCGCGTCCCCTTGTAGGAGCGAACCTGCTCGCGAAGGGGCCAGTACTGGCACCCCACCTCACTGAAACAATGTGAACCAGGGCTTTTCCGTCTACCGTGTAGGATTCTGCGACAGCTTGGCGTTTGGCGATCCGGGAGCTGGCACGTATGATGCTTCACAAACTTCCGCAGATTAGAAGCCTATGTCCCTGATAGTTCTACTGCTTCTGCCTTTCATAGGCAGCTGTTTGGCGGCCGTGTTGCCGCACAACGCACGTAACGCCGAATCCCTGTTGGCTGGCCTGGTCGCCCTGATCGGCACCGTCCAGGTCGCATTCCTGTACCCGCAGATCGCCCACGGCGGCGTGATTCGCGAAGAATTTTTCTGGCTGCCCAGCCTGGGCCTGAATTTCGTCCTGCGCATGGACGGCTTTGCCTGGCTGTTCTCCATGCTGGTACTCGGCATTGGTACCCTGGTCTCGCTGTACGCCCGTTACTACATGTCGCCGGACGATCCGGTGCCGCGTTTTTTCGCGTTCTTCCTGGCGTTCATGGGCGCCATGCTCGGGCTGGTGGTTTCCGGCAACTTGATCCAGATCGTGTTTTTCTGGGAGCTGACCAGCCTCTTCTCGTTCCTGTTGATCGGCTACTGGCACCATCGGTCCGACGCGCGACGCGGTGCCTACATGGCCCTGATGGTCACCGGTGCCGGTGGATTGTGTTTGCTGGCGGGGGTCATGCTGCTCGGCCATGTGGTCGGCAGCTATGACCTGGACAAGGTACTGGCCGCCGGCGACCTGATTCGTGCCCATGCCCTCTACCCAATTCTGTTGCCGCTGATCCTGATCGGCGCCCTGAGCAAAAGCGCACAATTTCCCTTCCACTTCTGGCTGCCCCATGCGATGGCGGCGCCGACGCCCGTATCGGCCTATCTGCACTCGGCGACCATGGTCAAGGCCGGGGTGTTTCTGCTTGCACGGTTATGGCCTTCGCTCTCGGGCAGTGAAGAATGGTTCTACATCGTCAGCGGGGCCGGGGCCTGCACCCTGTTGCTCGGCGCGTATTGCGCGATGTTCCAGAACGACCTCAAGGGTTTGCTGGCCTATTCGACCATCAGCCACCTGGGCCTGATCACCCTGTTGCTCGGTTTAAACAGCCCGCTGGCCGCCGTCGCCGCGGTGTTTCACATTCTCAACCACGCGACGTTCAAGGCTTCGCTGTTCATGGCCGCGGGCATCATCGACCACGAAAGCGGGACCCGTGACATCCGCAAGCTCAGCGGCCTGTACAAGCTGATGCCGTTTACCGCGACCCTGGCGATGGTCGCCAGCGCGTCGATGGCGGGCGTGCCGTTGCTCAATGGTTTCCTGTCCAAAGAAATGTTCTTCGCCGAAACCGTGTTCATCAATGCCACGCGCTGGGTCGAGTTGAGCCTGCCGATCGTGGCGACCATTGCCGGCACCTTCAGCGTGGCATACTCCCTGCGCTTCACCGTGGATGTGTTCTTCGGCCCGCCCGCGACCGACTTGCCGCACACGCCCCACGAGCCGCCACGCTGGATGCGCGCGCCGGTCGAATTGCTGGTGTTCACGTGCCTGCTGGTGGGGATCTTCCCGGCCCAGATCGTTGGCCCGCTGTTGGCGGCGGCAGCGCAACCGGTGGTCGGCGGCACGTTGCCCGAATACAGCCTGGCGATCTGGCACGGCCTCAACGCACCGATGATCATGAGCCTGATCGCCTTGTCCTGCGGCACCGTGGTCTACCTGCTACTGCGCAATCAATTCAAGCGCGGGCGCTTCAAGCGACCGCCCATCATTGGTCGCCTGGACGGCAAGCACCTGTTCGAATATGCCTTGGTCGCCATCGTGCGCCTGGCCCGTCGCCTGGAACCGCGGATTGGCACCAAGCGCCTGCAAATGCAATTGTTCCTGGTGGTGCTCGCCGCCGTGCTGGCGGGGTTGATCCCCATGTTGCACAGCAGCCTGCACTGGGGTGACCGGCCGAAAATCCCGGGCTCGATCGTGTTCGTCACCCTGTGGTTGCTGGCCATCGCCTGCGCCTTGGGCGCGGCCTATCAAGCCAAGTATCACCGTCTCGCGGCCCTGACCATGGTCAGCGTTTGCGGGCTGATGACCTGCGTGACCTTCGTCTGGTTCTCGGCGCCGGACCTGGCCCTGACGCAACTGGCGGTCGAAGTGGTGACCACGGTGCTGATCCTGCTGGGCCTGCGCTGGCTGCCACGGCGAATCGAAGAAGTCTCGCCCTTGCCGAGCAGCCTGCGTCGGGCGCGCGTGCGGCGTATCCGCGACTTGCTGCTGTCGACCACGGTCGGTATCGGCATGGCGTTGCTGGCCTACGCCATGCTGACACGCCAGACCCCCAACGACATTTCCTCGTTCTACCTCAGTCGCGCCTTGCCCGAGGGCGGCGGCAGCAATGTGGTCAACGTGATGCTGGTGGACTTCCGCGGCTTCGATACCCTCGGCGAAATCACCGTGCTGGTGGCGGTGGCCCTGACGGTCTACGCCCTGCTGCGTCGCTTCCGCCCTCCGAAAGAAAGCCTGCAACTGCCGGCCCAGCAACGCTTGCTCGCACCGGACGTGGTCACCGACCTGGTCAACCCGCGCCACGCCAGCGACACCGCACTGGGCTTCATGATGGTGCCGGCGGTGCTGGTGCGCCTGCTGTTGCCGGTGGCGCTGGTGGTGTCGTTCTACCTGTTCATGCGCGGGCACAATCAGCCGGGCGGCGGCTTTGTCGCCGGGCTGGTGATGTCGGTGGCGTTCATCCTGCAATACATGGTCGCCGGCACGCAGTGGGTCGAGGCGCAAATGAGCCTGCGGCCGTTGCGCTGGATGGGCACCGGGCTATTGTTCGCCACGGCCACGGGGCTGGGGGCGATGGTGGTCGGCTATCCGTTCCTGACCACCCACACCTGGCATTTCTCGTTGCCGTTGCTGGGTGACATCCACCTGGCCAGCGCGCTGTTCTTCGACATCGGCGTGTACGGCGTGGTGGTCGGTTCAACCCTGTTGATCCTCACCGCCCTCGCCCACCAATCAGTGCGCGGCCACAAAACCGCTGCCCAACCCAAATCCGTTGCCGACAAGGGAGCCGTCTGATGGAAGAAGTCATCGCAATCGCCATCGGCGTACTGGCCGCGTCCGGCGTCTGGCTGATCCTGCGCCCACGGACGTTCCAGGTGGTCATGGGCCTGTGCCTGTTGTCCTATGGCGTCAACCTGTTCATCTTCAGCATGGGCAGCCTGTTCATCGGCAAGGAACCGATCATCAAGGATGGCGTGCCGCAGGACCTGTTGCACTACACCGACCCCTTGCCACAGGCGCTGGTCCTGACCGCCATCGTCATCAGCTTCGCCATGACCGCGTTGTTCCTGGTGGTGTTGCTGGCCTCCCGGGGCCTGACCGGCACTGACCATGTGGACGGCCGGGAGCCCAAGGAATGATGGCGATGTCGCACCTGATCGTCGCGCCGATCCTGCTGCCGCTGCTGACCGCCGCGATCATGCTGATGCTCGGCGAGAAGCACCGGCCGCTCAAGGCGAAGATCAATCTGTTCTCCAGCCTGCTCGGGCTGGGCATTGCCGTGGCGTTGCTGCAATGGACCCAGACCACCGGCGTGCCCGGCTCCATCGGCGTGTACCTGCCGAGCAACTGGCAAGTGCCCTTCGGCCTGGTGCTGGTGGTCGATCGTTTGTCGGCGTTGATGCTGGTGTTGACCGGCATCATCGGCGTCTGCGCCCTGCTGTTTGCCATGGCGCGCTGGGACAGCGCCGGTTCGAGTTTTCACGCGCTGTTCCAGATCCAGTTGATGGGCCTGTACGGCGCATTCCTCACCGCCGACCTGTTCAACCTGTTCGTGTTCTTCGAAGTGCTGCTGGCCGCGTCCTACGGCTTGATGCTCCACGGTTCGGGGCGGGCGCGGGTGTCGTCGGGGCTGCATTACATCTCGATCAACCTGCTGGCCTCGTCGCTGTTCCTGATTGGCGCGGCGCTGATCTATGGCGTCACCGGCACTCTGAACATGGCTGACCTGGCGGTAAAAATCCCGCTGGTGTCCGCGGCGGATCGCGGCTTGCTGCACGCCGGCGCGGGAATTCTTGCGGTCGCGTTCCTGGCCAAGGCCGGGATGTGGCCGCTGAATTTCTGGCTGGTGCCGGCCTACTCTTCGGCCAGCGCACCGGTGGCGGCGATGTTCGCGATCATGACCAAGGTTGGCGTGTACACCTTGCTGCGTTTGTGGACGTTGCTGTTTTCCACCGACGCTGGGGCATCGGCCTTCTATGGTGGTGACTGGCTGATCTACGGCGGCATGGCCACCATCGTCTGCGCCGCCCTTGCGATCCTCGCCGCGCAACGCCTGGAACGCATGGCCAGCCTGAGCATCCTGGTGTCGGCGGGCATTCTGTTGTCGACCATCGGTTTCGCCCAGCCGAACCTGGTCGGTGCGGCGCTGTTCTATCTGTTCAGCTCGACCCTGGCGTTGAGCACGCTGTTCCTGCTGGCCGAACTGATCGAGCGCTCGCGCTCGGCCAACGAAGTGCTGCTCGAGGATGAAGCCGAACTGCTGCCCCGGCCGCTGGAGTCGCTGCACCCGCCCAAGGGCATCAACCTCGACGACGACCGCAAAGCCGTGGTCGGCCAAGTGATTCCCTGGACCATGGCGTTTCTTGGCCTGAGCTTTATTGCCTGTGCCTTACTGATCATTGGCATGCCACCGCTGTCCGGGTTTATCGGCAAGCTCGGGTTGATTGGCGCCCTGCTCAATCCGCTCGGCCTGGGCAACAGTGGCGACGCACCGATTTCCAATGCGGCATGGGGGCTGCTGGTGTTGTTGATCGTGTCGGGGCTGGCCTCGCTGATCGCGTTCTCGCGCCTGGGCATCCAGCGTTTCTGGACGCCAGCGGAGCGCCCTTCGCCGGTGCTGCGACGCTTCGAGTTCGTGCCGATCTTCGCGCTGCTGGGCTTGAGCATTCTGCTGACCTTCAAGGCCGATGCGCTGTTGCGCTACACCCAGGCGGCGGCCGATGCCTTGTACAACCCGCAGCAATACATCACGGCGGTGCTCAACACCCAAGTCGTGCCCAACCCGCCGCCCCACGCAAGCACGCCGCAGGTGCAACCATGAAGCGTCTGTTTCCGGCTCCGTTGCTGTCGCTGGCGTTGTGGCTGCTGTGGATGCTGTTGAACCTGTCGATCAGCCCCGGCAACCTGCTGCTGGGTGCGGGGCTGGGCTTCTTTGCGCCATTGATGATGCGCAGGCTGCGCCCGCTGCCAGTGCGCATCCGCAGGCCGTGGGTGATTGTGCGCCTGGTGTTGCGGGTGGGACGCGATGTGCTGGTGTCCAACGTTGCCGTGGCGTGGCAGGTGCTGAATGCGGGTCGCCGCCCGCCTCGTTCGCGGTTCATCAAGGTCCCGCTGGACCTGCGTGACGCCAACGGCCTGGCTGCTTTGTCGATGATCACCACGGTGGTGCCCGGCACGGTGTGGTCGGAGCTGGCGCTGGACCGCAGCATTCTGCTGTTGCACATCTTCGATCTGGACGACGAGGCGCTGTTCATCCAGCACTTCAAGGCGACCTACGAACGCCCGCTGATGGAGATCTTCGAATGAGCCCGCTGCTGTCGAACGCGATCCTGCTGAGCCTGTTCCTCTTTTCGCTGGCGATGATCCTGACCCTGATCCGCCTGTTCAAGGGACCGTCGGCCCAGGACCGGGTCCTGGCGCTGGACTACCTGTACATCGTCGCAATGCTGATGATGCTGGCGCTGGGCATTCGCTATGCCAGTGATACCTACTTCGAGGCGGCGCTGCTGATTGCGCTGTTTGGTTTTGTCGGTTCGTTCGCCCTGGCGAAATTCCTGCTGCGTGGTGAGGTGATCGAATGAATACGGCATTGTCGTTGTGGGTGGAGATCCCGGTGGCGATCCTGCTGGTGCTCGGCAGCCTGTTTGCCCTGATCGGCGCCACCGGTCTGTTGCGCATGAAAGACTACTTCCAGCGCATGCACCCGCCAGCCCTGGCCTCGACGCTGGGCGCATGGTGCGTGGCACTGGCGTCGATCATTTACTTTTCGGCGCTCAAGTCCGCGCCGATTTTGCACGCCTGGCTGATCCCGATCCTGCTGGCGGTGACCGTTCCGGTGACCACGTTGCTGCTGGCTCGGGCGGCGCTGTTTCGCAAGCGCATGGCCGGGGATGATGTGCCGGCCGAGGTGAGTAGCCGGCGGACTGAGAGTGGTCGTTAGATCAGGGATTTTCAGTGTATGGGCGGGCCTCTTCGCGAGCAGGCTCGCTCCCACAAGTAGTACGCCGCCCTCTGTAGGAGCGAGCCTGCTCGCGATAGCGGTAGACCCGCTGGCTTCAAGCCCAGGCCACCGCCAACAGCCCTGCCCCCAACACCACACACAACGGCGAATACACCCAGGTATCGAGCCGGGCAAATTTCGAGCCCTTGACCTCTTTGAAAAAACCCACCAGCTCCGAATCGCCAATGGCTCGGGCAAACAGCAAAATCGCAATGGCGCTGATCACCCACTGCAACGACCAGTGATGCAACGGTGGCAGCCACCACCCCACCCGCCAGCACACCAACACCGCAATCAACAACAAAGCCGCCGCCACCACCAGCGTGATCCAGCCGCGCGGCTTGAACGCTGGCTTGAGCTGCGCACTGCCCTCCTGCGGCACTTGCGGCACCGCTGCCACTGCCGCCCACTCACCACCCAACGCCCAATACACATGGACCAGACTGATCACTGCGAAGATCGTCACCAGCCATTGAGCCAACAGCAAGGTCATGGTTCAGAGATCCTTGAAAGGGATATGAACAGAACAGGCTAGTCGGCTTTTTCACAAGTGCGCGGGCGAGTGCAAGACCAAAAGCTCATACCCGCGCCCGCTCACATTCCGGCGGAGACTTTATCCGCGACGTCCTTGGGCACCCAGGCCTGCCAGACGTCCGGGTGGGCCTTCATGAAGGCCTCTGCCGCCTGACGCGGTGGCGTGTGTTTCTCGCTCATCTCGGCCAGCGCCTTGTTCAGCGGGTCGATAGGGAAATCGACCTTGGTGAAAAACTCGGCAATCTGCGGGTACTGTTTCTGGAAAGGCGTGGACACACCTATGGACAGTTTCGAGGCCAGCGAGCGGGTCGGTTGCGGGTTGGGGTTGTCGGCGTCGGTGAGGGTCTTCCAGGCTTCGGCATTGAAAGGCGGCTCTTCCAGTTGAATCAGCTTGAAGCGGCCGAGCAACGGTGTAGGCGACCAGTAGTAAAACAATACCGGTTTACCGCGACGGATCGACGACGTGATCTCCGCATCCAGTGCCGCACCCGAACCACTGCGGAAATTCACGTAGCTGTCGTCCAACCCGTAGGCCTTGAGCTTCTGCTTGTTGACCACTTCCGAGGTCCAGCCGATGGGACTGTTAAGGAAGCGGCCTTTGGTCGGCGCTTCCGGATCCTTGAACACGTCTTTGTATTTCGGCAGGTCGCTGACGCTGCGCAGGTCCGGTGCCAGCGGCTTGATACCCTTGGCCGGGTCGCCCTTGATCACGAATTCCGGTACCCACCAGCCCTCGGTAGCCCCCTTGACCGTGTCGCCAAGACTGACGACCTTGCCCTCGGCTTCCGCCTTGACCCACACCGGGCTGCGCCCAGCCCACTCTTCGCCGATGACCTGGATGTCATTGTTGGCCAGTGCGGTTTCCAGGGTGATGGTGGTGCCCGGTAAAGTATCGGTCGGTAGTCCGTAGCCCTTCTCGACAATGATGCGCAGGACGTCGGTAATCAGGCTGCCGCTTTCCCAGTTCAGGTCGGCGAAGTGGATGGGTGCCTGGGCGGCAAATGCCGGGACGGGCGTCACCAGCATTGCGAAAGTGGCCAGGGCAACGGCCAGCAACCGTCGAAATCCGTTCATGCTTTTGCACCTCGTGCTGTTCTCAGCAATAGCAGGATGGCCTGGCAGTGGACCGCGAAGCCTCTGAATACTCAGTCCACTGACTGTAGTAGAGGTTCCTGCTTTTGAGGGGCATGGATCAGTTTTCGGAAATTTCCTGCAAGCGCGCCAGCTCTCGTCTGACCATGCTGGCGTATTCCGCCGGTTGCAGTTGGTAAAGCTGTGACGCCACCCAGTTCAGCCAGGCCCCTTGCAGAATGGACTTCTGCCCGAACAGCCGCCGCGCTTCGTCTTGAGCACTGGCCAGGTTCTGTTCGTGGAAATCGGCGCGGGCCAGGGTCATCACTCGCTGGCCTTGAAGGTCACCAGTTCGCCCTTGCGCCACTTGGCCGCTTTGGCGGTCACGGCCTTGAGGGTCTTGGTCAGGTTTTCCTGCAATTGTTGATGGGCGGCAAACACCATCACCACGCTGTGACCTTCCTTGAAGACAACCCCTTGCCCGTCCGCCGAAGTGACGAAGGCGTAATCGCCGATGCCGTATACCGTCAGCTTGATGTCGCGGAACCTGATGTCCAGTTTGCCGCCTTCGCGACTGGGCAGTACCGAGGCGCTGAAGTGATCGCCCACCTTGAGTTTGAGACCGGGCTTGTCATCCACCACCAACGCTTCTTCGGTGTCGATTTCGGCAATGTAAATGCCTTCGGCATTCTGTTCGGTGATGTAGACGAAACGTGACTGAAACTGCTTGACCAGCTTTGCGCGCAAATCACCCAGCACGAACAAAGCATGCATATCGAGATTACTTACTGCCAAGGAAACATCCCCACATCTGAAAATTGGTGCCGTGCGCGAAAAAAACCCACAGCCAAAAAAAGCGGCAATGCCGAAGGTGTCGCAAAGAACCCGCATTGAAGTCCTGAATGAGCAGTGCACTCATTCATCACGAAGCTTGAGAAGACTACTGGAACCTCACTCGCATCGTCCTGCCTGGTATTCGTCACAGGTTGAAGGAAAACACCCTTCCTGCTGCCAGAAAATTATGGACTATAAACTTCGGGGAAAAATCTCATAAAGAAAAACACTTTTCCTACATATCGTCCGCAAAAAATTGCTTTAGATAAACACCATTCCCCCCCCACCAGTGAGGGTGATTCTAGAGCAGCGACGCGCTTGCAGACTAGCCAAAACGACGTACATACGTCGGTAAAACAATGAAAAGGACTTCATATGTGCACATTGACACACTTTGCTTATCCCCTGATGCCAGACACCCTGGCGGCCCCGCTCTCGCACCCGCCGGCGTCCCACACCGCTGCACTGCTGAACGATGCCCCGGCGCGCCCGCGATTCCGGGTGGTGATGGCCGGCCATGCCTTCTTTCATATCAAGGATATTTCTACGGGCAGTGTCAGAGGTTTCCGCACCAACCATAACGAAGCCTGCGCCCTCGCCCGCTTTCTCGAATCACGTTGTTGACAGGCCCGCCGCATTCATTTTCCACGACGCTTCGTCTGCCCGCCGACTTATCTCAGCTATCGACGGGCAACTACTGCCATACTGCCCGCCTAATAAAACGCTTCCGTAGAAATCGGGCTGCGTAGACAACAACAATATATTTCCAGGGGAAGTCTGCAACGTGACGGAATTTGATATCGGCGAGTTTTTTATCCGGGGCGAAGCCAGAGAAGTCGGTGGCGAGTTCCAGGCCGTGATTGTCATGCGCGCCAAACCACCACTGAAAACCGTGACGTATCATCAGGTCGAAAAAGATCGCTGGTTCAAATCCTCCGATATCGCCGCCGTAGCGGCCCAGGAATCGGCGCGGGAACTGAAGGCTGCGGTCGATGCAGGAGCACTCAAGGCCTGATCGCCGGGTTGACGGTCTATGCTCACCGTTGCAATGGAACATCGTGATCGAACTCTGTCCGTGCGGCGCCCTCGAAGTCAGGACACCGCGCTTTGCTTCTCGACCCGACTGATGACCTGCAAGGAGATGAAGATGGAATCACCGACCCACGACCTCAAAGGCCTGTTCGACCAACTCGGCCTGGACTCCAGCCAAAAAGCCATAGACGACTTCATTGCCAGCCACTCCCTGCCCGACGACAAGAAACTCATCGATGCCGAGTTCTGGTCACCGCAACAGGCCGGTTTCCTCAAGGAACAATTGCGCGAGGATGCCGACTGGGCGCGGGTGGTCGATGACCTGAACCTGCGCATGCACCAGTCATACTGACCGCGAGGTTCAACGCAGGCTGCCGGCTCTTTCGACGTTCAACTGCGCCAACCAGGCAGCCTTGCACTCTTGCGCTTCATCGCGGCTGGAATACGCCGTCCCCCGACGTTCGCCATTGAGCAATACCACCCAACAGACCCTGCGCCCCATGGAACGCAAATTGGCGGGAACACCGCTGCCGATCATGACCGCGACATCAACTTTGCTTTGCATGCTGACCTCTCGAATTTAATTAGCAACCTAATTAGTAGGTATGTTAATTAGTTTTTCAACGAGGAAACAGCACACCGCCTGCACAGGTTCGTTGCAGGGCTGGTAACAATCTGGCGAAAAATCGCAGACAACAGAACGCAAAATCGCAGCCTCCTGCAACAGCCTACGTTAACGAGGTAGGCGCTGCCGGAGGCTGCGATCTTTTCAAGACAGCCCGCATTACCCGGGCTGTCTTGCAAAATCAGGCCTGACGCTGGTGCTTGTCGATTTGCTCGTGGCGTTCCTGAGCTTCGATGCAGTACTTGGTGGTCGGGCTGATCAGCAGGCGCTTGAGGCCAATCGCCTCGCCGCTGTCGTCGCACCAGCCGAAGCTGTCTTCCTTGATGCGCTCAAGGGCTTGTTCCAACTGAGGCAGCATGCGCTGGTCGCGATCGATCGCGTTCACCAGCCAGGTGCGCTCTTCTTCGACCGACGCCGCGTCTGCCGGATCGGCCGGGGTGTCCAGGCTTTCGATGGCGATGCGGTTCTGTTCGATGCGCTCATGGGTTTCGACTTTCATGTTCTGCAACAGCTCGGAGAAAAAAGCATGTTGCTCGGCATTCATGTAGTCATCCGCCGGCATGGCCAGCAACTTGTCCTTTGTCATTGATATCTCTATAAAAAAACGTGCATTAAGGCGAATAAGGGGAGCGTTCCGGCAGACCTGGTCTGGCCTTCGGAAAGGCGCCGTGTGTTCCAAGCGCCACCCGGCACTCAATTTACGAGGGGCGGCAGTCTACGGCCGACTTGAGGCCTCAGCAACCGAAAAGACTGCGAATCTGTCCGACAAAGCCCGGAAAATGCTCTACGGCAGGCTTTGGAACGGTAATCGGAGTGCGTTTATAGCAAGAAATTCAATCGAGCGGCTGTATATAGAAGACAAACGGCTGCACGCGGCATATTTCACCTTCATTTGCAGGGCGCTGAACCTCAGCTAAGGTTGTCCCTCCCGAAATGGCCATATAAAGGAAGGGGCTTGAGGTGTTTGTCGGTACGCCGATTGACTGACTGATTTGTTTTGCCTGATGGGCCGTCTTCGCGGGCAAGCCCGCTCCCACAAGGATCATGCTGAACCTGGGGGAGCGGGTTTGCCCGCGAAGCTTTTTGCAAACTTCAGTCGATTCAGTGCATAAACAACGCTATCAGGATAATGATCGGGATTGGCACGCCGAGAAAAAACAGCAGTAGTGAGCGCATGGTAGTTCTCCTGGATTAACGGATCGGTGCAGTGGTGACGTAGGTGTCGGTTTCCAGATACACCACGGTGTCCCGACGACGACCACCGAAGGTCGCGGCAAGGCTGGCGAAAAACGCACCGGCCAGCAACGCAACGAACATCCACAGCGTGGTCCACGCCGCTACTTTCGCAGCGGTATCAGCGGCCTGTTGCGCGGCGGTCTTGGCATCGGCCAGGGCTTTCTGGGTCCGGGCATACACGTCATCGACACGGCGTTCGGCGTCGGCCTGGGTCAGGTTGGTCCGTTGTGCGACCATTTGCGCCAGATAGGTGCGATCCTCAGGCGTCAAGCCACCCACGCTCAACGAACGCACAAAAATGCGCGTGACAGTGCCTCGGGCCGCATCGTCGCTGACGGCAGCGGGACGATCATCACGGAACAGGCTGTCGACGAAATAACCGTACTGGTCGCTGTTGGTATTGGCCGCGGCAGTGCCTGCCGCCTGGGTCGCGGCACTGGCGGCACCACCGACCATGTTCGCCCCGGCCTGCACACCCCCACTGACCAGACTGCTGACCGAACCGGCCACCAGCGTCGCCGTCACCAGCGTCGCCACGCACCAGGCAAGGAAACCATGGGCCGTGTCACGAAAATAGACTTCATCACCGTGCATGTACGCCCACTTCACCCGCAGCCGCCCGGCGAGGTAGCCGCCGGCGCCCGAAGCGACAATTTGCGTGAAGGCCAGCCAGACAATGGTCGAGATTCCCAGGCCCTTGGCGCTCACGCCTTCATTGGCCCAAGGCGAGACGGCGGAAAAGCCCAGGCCGAAGCCGAGCAATACCAGGATCAGCGACAACGCCGCCGCCGCAGCGGCACCGGCGAATATCGCTCCCCAGGACACGCCCGAGAGCGTGGTCGACTCATCCACGGAGGGGTAGAAACCATCAGAGGATCTATTCATTGTTATGTCGCTCCAGGCAGAAAGATGGTGTTACAACTCACCTACACTTCATTGCAGTCACCGTGCCATTCGCTTACTTCAAATAATTCGTTCCACTTCAATGGGTTACTAACTTTGAACTTTTACAGACCATGCAATATGCAACGAACCGTTAGACCCAGCGGGTTTTATGCATTGACCCAAGCCTGGAATATCCATGAACTTTTATTTAGTAAGAACGCCCTCGTTTCTTGGCAAAATGCCGCACAACGTTGTGAACAACTCATCAGGCCCGCTTTATGACCCGCATCTTGACCATCGAAGACGACGCCGTGACCGCCCGGGAAATAGTCGCTGAACTGAGCAACCACGGCCTCGAAGTCGACTGGGTCGACAATGGCCGCGAAGGACTGGAACGTGCGGTCAGCGGCAACTATGACCTGATCACCCTCGACCGCATGCTGCCCGAGCTCGATGGCCTGGCGATTGTCACCACGCTGCGGACCATGGGCGTGGCGACGCCGATCCTGATGATCAGCGCGCTGTCCGACGTCGATGAGCGCGTGCGCGGTTTACGCGCCGGCGGCGACGACTACCTGACCAAACCCTTTGCTACCGATGAGATGGCCGCGCGGGTTGAAGTGTTGCTGCGCCGGCAGAACACCGTGACCGCCCAGGCCACCACCCTGCGGGTGGCAGATCTGGAGCTGAACCTGATCAGCCACGAGGCCAGCCGCAATGGCGAGTTGCTGACGCTGTTGCCGACCGAATACAAATTGCTGGAATTCCTCATGCGCAACACCGGGCAGATCCTGTCGCGGATGATGATTTTCGAAGAGGTCTGGGGTTACCACTTCGACCCCGGCACCAACCTGATCGACGTACACATTGGCCGTCTGCGCAAGAAGATCGACCCGCCTGGCAATGTCCCATTGATTCGGACCGTGCGAGGCTCCGGTTATGTCATTGCCGAACCCGTCTAAAGGTTGGCGTTCTTCCAGCAGCCGTTTGCTGGCGCTCTACAGTTCGTTGTTCGTGATCTGGAGCGGGATCCTCATGGGGGTCATGTACTACGAGGTTTCCGCCTACCTGGACAACCTGGCCAAGCATTCGCTGATGCAACGCCAGCACCTGTTTTCGCGGTTCTCCGGTGAGCAGCTGGTCGACGCCCTCGCCGTCAGCATGACCTTCGACATCCGCGGCATCGACGCCTATGGCCTGTTCGATGCGCAACATCGCTACCTCAGCGGTGCCCTGCGCTACATACCGGACGGCTTGCCACTCGATGGCCGGATCCACATGCTCAGCGACTGCGACGCCTCCGACGACAATGAAGACCAGACACTGCCCGCCGACAGTTGCGACGCCGTAGCGACCCGCACTCTCGATGGCCGCTGGCTGGTGTTGGTGCGTGACAACGGCTCGTTGTTTGCGGTGACCCGGATCATCCTGCACGCCTTGCTCTGGGGTGTGACCCTGACCATCGTGCCCGGCATCATCGGTTGGTACTTGTTGCGGCGTCGGCCATTGCGCCGCATTCGCGGGATCCAGGTCAGTGCCGAAGCCATCGTCGCGGGT
Organism: Pseudomonas sp. NFX15; assembly: GCF_049132105.1. Classification (NCBI taxonomy): domain Bacteria; kingdom Pseudomonadati; phylum Pseudomonadota; class Gammaproteobacteria; order Pseudomonadales; family Pseudomonadaceae; genus Pseudomonas; species Pseudomonas sp. NFX15. Next base: position 84,600 of record NZ_JAFMPV010000018.1, on the reverse strand, counting down.
GACCTGAGTCAACGATTGCCCTTGTCCAATCGGCGTGACGAACTGGACATGCTCGCGGCGATCGTCAACGCCATGCTCGAACGCATCGAGCGCCTGATGCATGAGGTCAAGGGCGTGTGCGACAACATTGCCCATGACCTGCGCACGCCGTTGACCCGCCTGCGGGCGCAGCTTTACCGCATGCAGCAACAGGCCGGCGAAGGCTCACCGCAAGCGCTGCAACTGGACCTGGTGCTGGCTGAAGCCGACACCCTGATGGCCCGCTTTCGTGGCCTGCTGCGAATTTCCGAACTGGAAGACCGCCGGCGTCGCTCCGGTTTCGTGCAAGTGGACCCGGTGGCGTTGCTGCAAGAACTGCATGAGTTTTTTCTGCCGCTGGCGGAGGACGACGACCTGGTGTTCCAGCTGCATGTGCCGGCGAACTTGCCGCTGCTCAATGGCGACCGGGCGCTGCTGTTCGAAGCGGTGGCGAACCTGTTAAGCAACTCGATCAAGTTCACACCGTCCGGTGGCGCGGTGATTTTGCGTGGGGTCAATGATGGCGGGCACACGCGGATCGAAGTCCTCGACTCCGGGCCAGGCATTCCCGAGGTGGAACGTGAAGCGGTGTTCCAGCGTTTCTATCGCGCCGAGGCGGGCAACCAGAAAAGCGGCTTTGGGCTGGGGCTGTCCATCGTCGCGGCGATCGTCAGCCTGCACGGGTTTACGCTGGAGGTTGGCAGCAGCGAACTGGGTGGCGCGCGATTGGTGCTCGATTGTCGAGAGAGTTTGATTCCACAGGCTTGAACAGTGTTGGAGCTGATGACCCCTTCGCTGGCAAGCCAGCTCCTACAGGGTTTTGGGTGACCACAGATGGCGGTACGGCACAAATCCACTGTAGGAGCTGGCTTGCCAGCGAAGGCGACTGCTCATTCAACAAACACGTTGGCTGACACGCCGCCTTCGCGAGCAGGCTCGCTCCCACAGAGGATGGGTGTTTTGACGGTCAGGCTGGGTAGTTGGCCCGCAATGCTTGAAGCCCGCCCTGATAGATGCCGGTAAATAACGCTTCCACTTCTTCGTTGCTCACACCCACCGGTTCGAACCGCCCAGACCAGGTCACTCGCGCACCCTGCCCTTGGGCTTGAACCTTGATCGTGGCCAGGTAATCCGTCGCTGGAAACGGTGCCTCCACGATCGAATAGCTGTAGGTTTGCCCCGCGTTGTCGAACGCCTGCAGCCGTTCGATCACGACCGCGCCATCCGCCGTTTGCAGGCTGCGCACGCGGCCGCCGTCGCTGAGTTCACTCTTGGGAATGAACGGCAGCCAGTCCGGCAGCGAATTGAAACCACCAATCAATTGCCAGACCTGTTCGGCCGAAGCCGGGATGTCGATGAAGGCTGATGCAGTTGCCATGAATGCGCTCTCGTCAAAAGGATTCAAATAGCCAGGCTGTCAACGACACCGCCGTCAACCCGCAAGGCGGCGCCGGTGGTGGCCGAGGACAGCGGCGAAGCAATGTAGGCCACCAGGTTGGCGACTTCCGCGACATCCGCCACACGCTGGATGATCGAGGTCGGCCGGGCCTTGCGCACAAACGCATCGGCTTCGTCGCGGGCACTGCGTCCGGATTCGGCGGTGGCGTCCTTGAGCATGTCTTCCAGGCCATCGGTAAACGTCGGCCCGGGCAGGATCGCATTCACGGTCACGCCAGTCCCGGCCAGGCGCTTGGCCAAACCATGGGACACCGCGAGGTTGGCACTTTTGGTTACGCCGTAGTTGATCATGTCCGCCGGTGTCGCCACGCCGGATTCCGAGGACAGGAAGATCACCCGCCCCCAACCCTGCTCGACCATCTGCGGCGTGTAGTGCCGAGACAGGCGCACACCAGAGATCACGTTGACCTCATAGAAGCGCGTCCACTCACTGTCCGGGGCGTCATAGAAATCCACGGTATTGAAGATTCCGAGGTTGTTCACCAGGATGTCCGCTTGTGGTTCGGCGGCGAACAGTTTTTCCGCGCCTTCGGCGGTGCCGAGGTCAGCGGTCACGCCGCGCAATTGCGCATCGGGCAACTGTTGGCGAATGCTCGCCAGCGCCTGCTCGACCTTGGCCGTGTCGCGGCCTATCACCACCACCGTGGCGCCCGCCTCGGCCAGTGCCTTGCTGATACCCAGGCCAATGCCGGCGGTGCTGCCGCTGACGATGGCCAATTTTCCGCTCAAATCAATCTTCATGCTCAAGCTCCAATAATGGGTAAAGGTGCGCGCTCGGAAACCAGCTTCGCCTCACGCATTGCCTGCCAAGCCCACCGACCACGATATCGACGTTCTGTGCCAGGGCCGCGTCCATCAAACGTTGCAAGGCGCGGTCATGGTCGAGAAGAGTGTAGCGGCCCGCCAACAGAAAGCCGTCCGGTGGTGCTTCGCTCAGATCAAGGGTCAATTCGCAGGGCTCGACCTTGTTCACGCCCAGGCCCCAGCGTCGGCGCTGTAATCATTGATGATCCTGTTTGGGCGACCGTGTTCGAACACGCCGCTTTTTAAGGTCCCGGGCGCCGGTGTCTTCGACTTCATCGAGGATCACCCGGCCGACTTGCTGCCGAGCACGTAGTCGCCACGGTTATAGCGCGACAGCGCGGCGCCAAGGCGAATTTCCGACAGACCCGAGCCATAGAATGGCGCGGTATCGAAATAACGCACGCCGGCGTCCCTGGCAGCATGAACGGTGGGTCGACTCAAAATCCTGTAGGAGCTGGCTTGCCAGCGAAGGGGCCGGCACATCCGAAAAGGATACCTTCCAACATGCCGCGTTCGCTGGCAAGCCAGCTCCGGATTTGTGGGGGCACAACAAAGCGGGTCAGCGATAGCGATCAGGCAAAATGCTGGTGGCACTGGAATATTGCACGGCACTGGATGGTTCCACGATCGCCACATCGACCGACCGCAAACGCATCGGCTCAGACTCGCGCAGATACACCGGCATGTCGGTCACCGGTGGCATCGCCGGAATCTCGAAGTACATCTGCACCACCCAGCCACGGTGATAGCTGGCGTGGTTGACCACGTGCATCAGCATCGCGCCGGCGCTCATGGTGCCGCTTTCGCCCGAGACGAAGGTGAACTCCACGGGCTTGTCCAGCGACGCATCGGTTTGCCGGGCGCTCCAGTCGCAGTACCAGTGATCAAGGTCTTTTTGTGCCCTGCGCAAATCATCCAGGTCGGCACACAGCAGGTCATGAGAGGTCTTGAAGCCATGGCCGTGACCTTCGAGGTGGGCCTTCCAGATGCAGTCCACGACGTAGACGTGATTGAGGGTACCGAGCATGTTGTTGAATACCGACACCCGATCCTTACTGACTTCCCCGGGCGGCAATGCCGCGAGGCTGTCAAAAAGACGCTGGTTGGCCCAGCGCTTGTAATCGGCCAGCAGGCAGGCCGTGCGTACGGTGATCATCAGAGTTCTCCGATGGCGGTAAGCGCACTCCCTAGCATAGACCCGATGGCCGCCGGGCATCGCCAACGCTGATCATCGGTCGTCTGCGGGCCAACCGCCTGCGATTCTCACATCGAACCACGGGCACCAGGGAACTCTCGGCGATCGCCGCGCATCCTAAATGATGTGGTACTTCCCTTATGCTTCAAGCTGTCGGAGGACACCGTCATGCGCCGTCTATTTATCATCTCTTCCCTGCTCCTTTGTTTGCCCGCAGGTTCCGCCCTGGCCAAAGTGGATGCCGGCGATGTCGCCACGTCCGCCGGGGTTTCCGCCTCGCTGTATTCGACGTTCAAAGATCACAAAATGATGATTCCCGCCCGGGATGACGCCTCCAGCTTCGTCGCCAGCGGCGGTGCGATCCGTGGTGCCTACCTGGAGTCGGTGCTGAAAAAGCTCCGCCAGGACAACCCCGCCCTCAACAACGCAAGCGACGAAGACCTGGCTCGCGCCATCCTCGTGCAGGAGGGTGTGGCCGCCGATCAGTGATGATCACCCGCGCCAACGGTGGGGCTTGTGACACCTGGAGTGCGTTTCCAGCCCTGCCTGGCGTGCGTGCCGGTGGACAGTCGGGCCCACCCGGCCACCCGTTGTGCGTTGATGCTAACCCCACCGCACACCACGATCACCACATCGTGCGCCTCGGCAATTGCCGGGTGGTCGAGGTAGGCAATCGCCAGTGAGACCCCGCATGCCGGTTCGACCAGTTGGCGCAAATCATTGGCATAGTGCACCACACCCAGAATGGCATCGTCATCACTGAGCACCACGCAGTCGTGGGGGAATTCAATAATATGCGCGACGGGCCAGGCCGCCACTTGCGCGGCACCCAGGGAGGTGGCGACGGTATCGATTTTCGGCAACTTGACCGGATGCCCAGCCACGATGGCGGCGGCAAACGACGCCGCGCCCTCGGTCTCGCAGGCAACGATGCGGCAATCAGTGCGCCCATGCCGGATTAGTCCGGTGAGCAACCCCGCCAGCAATCCACCGCCGCCCACTGACGTCACCACTGCATCGACTTGTGGGCAGTCTTCAAGGATTTCGTCGATCAGGGTCGAGTGCCCCTCCCACAACACCGGGTGGTCGAAAGCCGGCACGAATTCGCTGTCGGCATTGTCGGCAAGCGCCTTGGCCCGTTGATTGGCTTCGTCCCAGACTTTGCCCTGGACGATCACCTCGGCACCGGCGCTGGCGATCCGGGCCCGGGTGCTTTGCGGGGTGGTGTTCGGCACCACGATGCAAGCTTGCAGCCCCAGTTGGGCGGCGGCCATGGCGGTGGCCAGTCCCGCGTTCCCGCCTGATGGACAGACCACTTTGCGCTTGCCTTGCTCCTTGGCGCGACTGCACAGCAAGCCCATGCCACGCAGCTTGAACGAGCCACTGGGTTGCAGGTTTTCCAGTTTCAGCCAGATGCGCCGGGTCGGCGTCGACAGGCCGGGATACAGGATCAAAGGCGTTCTGATGTGAAGCATGGCAGTTCCTGTTACGCGCCGCCGGCTCGCCAAACAGGTCGACGAGCCCCGCGGTGAACGGTCCTCTCTTGCAAGTTTAGTTCACCTGGTTTCACCCGCGAATAAGTGGCGCTTACGAACTGAGAAACGCTTTCGCTGGCAAGCCAGCTCCTACAATGAATGTCGAGGCTACTAATTCTGAGGAGTCGCTATGAACATCTCACCCACACTGGCGTTTTTTGCGGTTGTCTCCACCCTCGCCTACCTCGCGCTGGCGATCTGGGGGCTGGGTGGTTTTGCGGCTTACTTCAGCCATGGTGCGCTGGTGGTCGTGGCGCTTGCGACATTGGTCATGGCGGTCGCTTCGCTGTTTACCGAAGTCAACTTGAACTCGGGCGAGCGTGAGGACCGGGCCAATCGTTGGGTGCTCCCGATCTTCGGGGTGATCGGCTTGCTGAGCGGTTTTTTGCCGGCCAACACCGACCGCATCGATGTATGGACGTTCGGCGGCGAAGGTGGGCTACCTGGGGATGATGGTCCTGCGGGCGAGTCAGTTGAGTCGCTTGGACTTGAAGGCGCCATCGACGCAATCAAGCAATGAGCCAATGGCCCAGGGTTTCTTGATGAATGAAACGGCGTGGCGTACGCCGGAACTGGCCGGGGTTTCGAAACCGGACATGATCATGATCGGCTTGTCCGGCCAGCGGTCGCCGAACTGATTGGCCAGGTCTGCGCCATTAAGCGTGCCGGGCATGGTGATGTCCGTCAGCAGCATGCCGACCTGCGGCGCATGCTGTTCCAGATAGATCACGGCCGCATCGGCACTGATTTGCGGCTCGACCACAAAACCTTCTTCCTGGAGAATTTCGCAGAGAAACTCCAGGATCAGCGGATCGTCCTCTACCACCAGAATCAATCCACCAGGAAGATATCCGCCCGCCGTCGGTATATGACTCATGACCGTGCCACTCCCTGATTCCTCAATGATTTCGCGGTCTCTAATCCGCTACCTACAGGTATGAGCAGCGGACTCGGCGGAAATTCATTTTTGATACAGCCAGATGAACGATCGGGAATCAGTGGCGCTCCGTCAACCTGTAGGAGCGGGCTTGCCCGCGAAGACGTCCGCCCAAACAACACTTGCATCGATTCATCACTAATAGTCAGATAGGGCCTTCGCAAATCTCGTCCATACACCTTGCCCCGCGCACCACCGGCGGCCGGTGCGGAGCCCTTCTTTCATGCGTCAACTGCCCTCGCTCAACATGCTGCGCGTTTTCGAAGAAGTCGCGCGGCATCGCAGTTTCAGCCAGGCCGCCCTGGGGTTGAACGTGACCCAGGGCGCCGTCAGCCGGCAGATCAAACAACTTGAAGATTATCTGGGCGTGGCGCTGTTCATTCGCACGCCCCAGGGCCTGTCACTGACCGAAAGCGGCGCCGCCCTCTCGCCGCACCTGGCCGAGGCCTTCGACCACATTGAACGCGCTCTGCAAGCGGTGCGCGTGCCCAATCTGCGCCAGCGCTTGCGCATCGTGGCGCCACCGACCTGGGCCACGCGTTGGCTGTCGGCGCACCTGCGCGCGTTCGTGCAACGCTATCCCGACATCAGCCTGAGCGTGACCAACTCGCTGGGCCACGAAAGCCTCGCAGAAATCGACTGCCACATCCGCTTCGGCCTCGAAGCCGCCAGCCATTGCAACAGCCGCTTGCTGGTGATGGAACGGCACATCGCCGTGGCCAGCCCGGAACTGTTCAGCGACGGCGAGCCACCGGACCTGCGTCAATTTCCATTGCTGCACATCCTGCACGATGGCAAGCGCCTGAAGGTCTGGGAGAACTGGCTGGCGGCCATGGGCCGGGACGATGTCGACGCCGGGCAAGGGCTGGAATTCAGCACCCTGGACCAAGTGATCCACACCGCACTGGCGGGCGGCGGGCTGGCGGTAATCGACCGGCAGATGATCGAAAAGGAATTGGCCAATGGCAGCCTGTTGCCGATTACCCCGGTGGAAGTGCTCGGGCCGTATGGCTATTGGCTGGATGTAGCGAACGACAAGCAAGGCTTGTCGAAGGTGCGCCTGTTTACCGAGTGGCTGAGCCTGGTCAGCAACCCCTGACCCACCCACATCCCCTTGTAGGAGCTGGCTTGCCAGCGAAGACAGCGTGTCAGTCAACACAGATGTTGAATGTGCTGACGCCTTCGCTGGCAAGCCAGCTCCTACAATTGGATCGGTGGTTGTCGGTCAGACCGGAGCCGCGACTTTCGCCGACACAGTGCCACCCTCCCCCGGACTCTGCGCCTTGCACGCCTGGCTCAAGGTCAGCGACTTGGTCTCCGGTGCCCAGGCCCACGACAGCAGCGCGCCAATCGCCAGGATCGTCGCGAGAATGCCCATGGTCGGGCTCAGGCCAATCCCCGCTACGCTGACCGGCAACAGGAAGGTACTGATCGCCGAACCCAGGCGACTCACCGCCGTTGCCAAGCCAATCCCGCTGGCGCGCACTTCGGTCGGGAAGCTCTCGGCCGGGAACACACCCACCAGGTTACTCACCGCCGACAGCACCAGGGTGAACAGGCCGAACACCAGCACCATCAGCCACGCCGCACTGCCCGGCAACACCGCCAGCAAAAACAACGCCACGGCGAGGATGATGAACGAGTTGATCAGGAACCCGCGTCGGGTGAACTTGATGGTGCACCAGATGCCGATCAATGCGCCGAGGATCAGCAGCATGTTCAACATCAGTTCGGTGCCGAAGCCTTCGGCCAGGCCCATCTTCTGCAGGATCGACGGCAGGAAGGTGTAGATGGCGAAGTACGGCATGACGATGCACACAAAGAACAGGCAGTTGAACGCCGTACGCTTGCGGTATTCACGGCTAAACAACACCGCGTAGCCGGAACGGGTTTCGGTGGAACGGGTTTCGTCGAGTTCGACGTGCTCGCCGAGATGCTTCTTGACGATAGCCCGCGCCTCGGCGATGCGACCCTGATTGACCAGCCAGCGCGGCGATTCCGGGGTACCGATACGGGCGATCAGAATCAGTGCCGCGGGGATCGCCGACGAAGCGAGCATCCAGCGCCAGGCGTCGTCGCCGAGGCTGAGCATGGCGGTGCCAACGAAGGTCGCGGCGACGTAGCCGAAGGTCCAGATCACGCTGAATGAGCCGAGCAACACGCCGCGATGCTTTCTCGGGGCGAACTCGGCGAGCATGGCGTGGCCGACGCTGAAATCACCGCCCAGGCCAATGCCGATCAGCACTCGGCAGAGGAACAGCGCCATCGCCGACTCAACGTAGAACTGCATCACCGAAGCGAGGGTGATCAGCACAAAGCTGACCAGGAAGATTTTCTGCCGGCCGACCTTGTCGGAGATCCAGCCGAAGAACAGGCTGCCGAGGAACAGGCCAATCAGGGCCGAAGCGCCGATCAAGCCTTGCCAGAATGCATCGAGGTGCATCTGCGGGCTCAGCAGGGTGAACGCGATACCAATCAGGCCGAGGATATAGCCGTCGGTGAAGTGTGCGCCGAAGGTCAGGCCGGCGATTTTGATGTGAAAGCGGCCGATGGGCAGGTCATCGATTTTTACCGGTTGTACGGACATGTAAATCTCCAATTGTTGTTATTGACGGAGAAATGAAACCGATCGTTTTTTTCTGTAGGCGCGAGCCTTTTGTGGCGAGGGGGCAAGCCCCCTCGCCACAGGGTCAGTTCCCACAAGCGCCTGTTGTGGGCTTACAAACCACCCATCAACAGGTATTTGATTTCCAGGTAGTCATCCAGACCGTACTTCGAACCCTCGCGACCCAGGCCCGATTCCTTGACACCGCCGAACGGCGCCACTTCCGTGGAAATGATCCCTTCGTTGATCCCGACCATGCCGGCTTCCAAGCCTTCGGCCATGCGCCAGACGCGGCCGATGTCGCGGCTGTAGAAGTAGGCCGACAAGCCGAATGGCGTGTCGTTGGCCTTCTGCAACACCTCGGCTTCGTCCTTGAAGCGCAAGCAGGCCGCCACCGGGCCGAAGGTTTCATCCTGGGCAATCAGCATCTCGCTGCTGGCTTCGGCCAGAATCGTCGGCTCGTAGAAGGTGCCGCCCAGGGCATGACGACGCCCGCCGCAAAGCACCTTGGCGCCCTTCTCCACGGCGTCACTCACATGCAGCTCGACCTTGGCCAGCGCCGCGCTATTGATCAACGGCCCTTGCTCGGTTTCGCCTTCCAGGGCACTGCCAACGCGCATCGCGGCCACGGCTTCGGCGAGCTTGCCGGTGAAGGCTTCGTACACGCCGTCCTGAATGAAGAAGCGGTTGACGCACACGCACGTCTGCCCGGTGTTGCGGAATTTCGAGGCCATCGCGCCTTTGACGGCCGCATCCAGATCGGCGTCGTCGAACACAATGAACGGCGCGTTGCCGCCCAGCTCCAACGAGACCTTTTTCAGGGTGTCGGCGGCCTGGCGCATCAGCAGTTTGCCGGTGCGGGTCGAGCCCGTGAACGACAACTTGCGCACCACGCTGGACGCTTGCAACGCGCCACCGATGGCCACGGCATCACCGGACACCACGTTGAACACGCCGGCTGGAATCCCGGCCTGTTCCGCCAGCACCGCCAACGCAAAGGCCGACAGCGGGGTTTCTTCCGAAGGTTTGAGGATCATCGTGCAACCGGCCGCCAGTGCCGGGCCGACCTTGCGGGTGACCATGGCCAGCGGGAAGTTCCACGGGGTGATCGCCGCGACCACGCCGATGGCTTCCTTGACCACGATGATCCGTGCATCGGCCTTGTGGCTCGGAATCACATCGCCGTAGGCGCGCTTGGCTTCCTCGGCGAACCACTCGAGGAAGCTCGCCGCGTAGACCACTTCACCCATGGCTTCAGCCAATGGCTTGCCCTGCTCGCGACTGAGCAGCGTCGCCAGGTCCTTCTGGTTGCTCAGCATCAAGTCGCTCCAGCGCTTGAGGCGCTGGCTGCGTTCCTTGGCGGTGAGTTTGCGCCACGCCGGCAAGGCACGGTCGGCGGCGTCGATGGCCCGGTTGGTTTCTTCAGCGCCGGCCTTTTGCACCTCGGCAATCAACTCACCATTGGCCGGGTTCAGCACCGGGTACGTGGCACCGCCGCTGGACCATTGGCCGTCGATGAAGTGGCCGTGACGGATCAACGCGCTCATGCCACGGCCTCAGTCAGGTTGAAGCGATTCGAACCCGGACGGGCCGAGCGCAGGATGCGCTTGCCGGCGGTGTAATCGTTGATCACGTCGCACGGCGTGTAGTTGCGTTCCAGTTCGTGCAGCTCTTCGGCATCGAGCCTGGTCTCCAGGGCGGCCAACGCGCTGTCGAACTGCTCGGTGGTGTCGGCGCCAACCAGCATGCAATCCACGCCCGGATGGTTGGCCACCCACGCCTGGGCAATCTGCGCGTTGGACACGCCACGGGCACGGGCCACGCGTTGCACTGAATGGGCGATTTCGAACGAGGCCTCGTCGCTGTACATCTGCTGGGTGAAGAAGTCGGTCTGGTTACGGGTCGACTTCGCATCGCCGGTCAACAGGCCACGTGCCAATGGGCTGAACACCGAGACACCGAGGCCCTGGTCGCGGCAGAACGGGATCATCTCGCGCTCTTCTTCGCGATAGGCGCAGTTCAGTTGCAACTGCATGTTGATCGGCTTGACCCAACCGTTGCGTTCGCAGGCCATGAGGATTTTCGCCAGTTGCCCGGTGAGCATGGTTGACACGCCGATGTAGCGGGCCTTGCCGGAGCGCACGATGTCGTTCATCGCGCTCATGGTCTCTTCGACCGGGGTGTTGACGTCGAAGTAGTGCAGCATGAAGACGTCGACGTAATCCATGTCCAGGCGCTTCAGCGAGGCGTCGATGCTGTCCATGATGTGCTTGCGCGAATGGCCACTCGCGTTGACGCCGGTGCGGGTGCCGTAGCCAACCTTGGTCGTGATCACCAGGTCTTCACGACGGGCCAGACGCTTGACGATGCGCCCCACCACTTCCTCACCAACGCCTGCGGAATAGAAGTCCGCCAGGTCGATGAAGTTCACGCCGTTGTCCAGCGCGTGCTTGACGATCGGCTCGCTTTTCTTCTCATCGAAGATCCACGGTTTCCAGTCCGGGGTGCCCATGTTCATGGTGCCCAGGCACAGGCGGGAGACTTCGAGGCCGGAGTTGCCCAAACGAATGTATTGCATGGCGCGAACCTCAGGCTTTAGGAGTGTAGAAAGGGTTGCTGATGTGATTGACCACATCTTTGAGCTGCGCGGTTTGCGGCTTGCCGGTCAGGGCGGCGCGGATGGCGGTGCGGCAGGCGTTGTAGTTGTTCAGGTACACGGCGTCGAGGTCGTCGCAGGACGGGTTGACCCAGTTGGCAGTGACGATGGCCCACTCGTCCTCGGCTTCCGGCGGCAACGTGCCGTCGAGCAGCGCTTCCAGGACGGCCTTGGCGATACCGGCCTGGGACGCGCCCCAGGTGGCGTTGCCGTGCAGGTCGCTGCTGATGGCGGCCTTGTTCACGTACAGGGTCATCGGCTTGACCGGAATGTTCGGCTGGGCAATCACCATGAACGGGCAATGGCCCTGGCTGGGCGACGCCAGACTGTTGGCGAACGCCTGGCCTGCCGGGCCATTGCGCGGGCCGATCAGGATGTTGATGTGCGCGGCGTTCACGCCCGGGCCTTCGAAGCCTTCACCGATGTACAGGTCGAGTTCTTTCATGGTCGTTACTCTTGTCAGGACGCAGAGGGAGGTTTTGGACAGTCAGCAGCGCACGCAGGCAATGCACCTGGCGTGGCAGAAGTCGGGGTTCGAAGAGCGCAGCGGGATGCTTGCGAGGACGCGGCAGTGAAGATGGGTCATGGTTGCAAACGCTCTTTTTTGTTGTTGATGAGCTGGTTTGCGATTTTTTAACACCGGGGGTTGGCGGGGCTGTAACCATTAAAAGTCATGGGGGCATGACTTCAGGTCATACCCTTTTAAAACGCGATAAAAAACCTGTGGGAGCTGGCATGTGTGGCGAGGGGGCTTGCCCCCGTTCGGCTGCGAAGCAGTCGTAAACCCGGTACATCCAGTTAAAGGCTGGAAATACCGGGGCCGCTTCGCGACCCAACGGGGGCAAGCCCCCTCGCCACAGGGCACGTTTCTACAGGGCTTATTGCGACATTTCGCTCTTTTTCATCGCATCTTTGCTCATGGCGTCCTTGGACATGGAGTCGCCTTTCTTCATGGTGTCCTTGGACATCGAGTCGCCTTTCTTCATGGTGTCCTTGGACATCGAATCGCCTTTCTTCATCGTGTCCTTGGACATCGAGTCAGTTTTCTTCATGGCGTCCTTGGACATCGAATCCTTGCTCATGCTGTCGTTGCTCATCGTGTCAGCAGCGAACACGCAAGCAGCACCAACGGCCAGGCACATGGACAGAACAACGGTGGTCAACTTTTTCATGATGAAACTCCTTGGAGCGTGGGTTTGCGGACGGTGAAAGTCTCGGGCGTTCATCAGCTGCCACCGAACCAGTTGTAGCCCTGGTCTTCCCAGTAGCCGCCGGTGTAGGTGTTGCTGACGAAAATCGCCTGGATGTGTTTGGGGTTCTTGTAGCCCAGCTTGGTGGGCATGCGCAGCTTCATCGGGAAGCCGTACTCGCGTGGCAGCACCGCGCCGTCGTAGGTCAGCGTCAACAGGGTTTGCGCATGCAGCGCGGTGGCCATGTCGATGCTGGTGTAGTAATCGTCGGCGCATTTGAAACCGACGTATTTGGCATCGGTGTCAGCGCCGATGCGCTTGAGGAAATCGCTGAAGCGCACGCCGCCCCAGCGGCCAATCGCACTCCAGCCTTCGACGCAAATGTGCCGGGTGATCTGCTCGGTCTGGGCCATGGCACGCAACTCTTCGAGGCGCCAGCTGCGTTTATCGGCGACCAGGCCGGTGACCTCCAGGCGATAGCCCTGCTCCTCGACCGTCGGCGCTTCGTCGATGCCGTAAAAGGCATTGAACGGAAACGGCCGGGTGATCATCGACTCAGGGTAAGTCGGCGCCATCGCGTTGGGGTTGAACAGCCAACCCTGCACCCGGTCGTTGAGGCGCGACATCGACGACAGTGCGGTGTCGACGCTTTCGTTGTCGGTGATGTTGCAACCGGACAACATCGCCACGCCGCCGAGGGTCAGGCCGCGCAGCAGGAACGAACGGCGTGAGCGGTCTTCGATTTGCGGGGCGAGGATCTTGCGGGCGTCGGTGAGGATCGACGCCTCGTCCAGCCCCGGAATCTGAATGCGCTTTTTCATGCTTGCTCCTTGCGGCCAACGATCATGGCGACCAGTGTTTTCGGAACCAGCGCCACCATCAGCAGGTGCACTGCGACGAAGGCCACCAACAGCGCCATGGCGAAGAAGTGCACACGCCGTGCGCCTTCGTAGCCGAACAACAATTCACGCAACAACGGGAACTGCACCGACTTCCACAACACCAGCCCGGAGAGCACCAGCAGCGTGATGTCGACCATCACGAACAGGTAAGCGACCCGTTGCACCTGGTTGTAATGGCTGAGGTCGGCGTGGCCGAGTTTTCCGCGCAGGGCGGCCCACAGGTCGCGCAGCACACCGTTAGGCGAAACCGGGAAGAACCGGCGTTTGAGACGGCCACTGAACAGGTTGATCAGTAGGTAGACGAGGCCGTTGATCGCCAGGAACCACATCGCTGCGAAATGCCATTGCAGCGCGCCGCCCAGCCAGCCGCCAAGGGTGATCGACTTGGGAAAACTGACGTCAAAAATCGGCGAGGCGTTGTAGATGCGCCAGCCGCTGGTGACCATCACCAACACCGCCAGGGCGTTGAGCCAGTGGGTCAGGCGTAGCCAGCGTGGGTGGCTGGCCTTGGGTGTGGCCGTTGACTGCGACATGTCCGGCTCCGGTTTGTTGTTGTTCGTTGGAGCCGAGTATGGGAGCGGGAAGATCGCCAAATCCTCACGTAAAGTTAAATAAAACGTGATAACTCGCCGATCACTGCCAATCCACCCCCTGTAGGAGCGAGCCTGCTCGCGAAGGTGTATCAGGCACCGTTGTGTCGTCTGACACACCATCGCGAGCAGGCTCGCTCCTACAGGTTTTGTGTGGACCGCAAGATACGCAATTATGGTTAAATGCCGCCCCCCACAAACCACCGACCCGACCCGATGAACCCCGAAGCCCTCGCCACCCTCAACCAACACCTGTTGACCGCCCTGGCGGCCGCCCCCGTCGAAACCCGCCGCCTGTTTCACGGTCGTGGCCGTTGCTGGCCGGGGCTGGAGCAAGTGACCGTGGACTGGTTACAAGGCGTGGTGCTGGTGGCGCTGTTCAAGGAGCCGGAAGCGGCGCAACTGGAAGACCTGAAACAGGTGCTGATGGCGATCACCGAGTCGCAGCAGTGGGCAAAATCCGGCGCCCATACGCTGTTGCTGCAACACCGCTACCTGCTGCAAAGCACCACCGAATGGCTGCTCGGCGAGGTCATCGAGGAAATGACCATCACCGAAGGTGGCCTGAAATACCGCGTGGACCTGGGCCGCAAGCAGAACACCGGGCTGTTCCTCGACATGCGCTACGGCCGCGACTGGGTCCGCGCCAATGCCGAGGACAAGCGGGTGTTGAACCTGTTCGCCTACACCTGCGGCTTCTCGGTGGCGGCCATCGAAGGCGGCGCGACGCATGTAGTCAACCTCGACATGTCGAGCCCGGCCCTGAGCCGTGGCCGCGACAACCACCGGCTCAACGGCCATGACCTGAGTCAGGTCACGTTCCTTGGCCACGACCTGTTCAAGTCCTGGGGCAAGGTGATCGGCAAAGGGCCCTACGACCTGGTGATCATCGACCCGCCGTCGTTCCAGAAAGGCAGCTTCCTGCTGACCAAGGATTACCAGCGCGTGCTGCGCCGACTGCCGGAGTTGCTTACTGAACACGGCACGGTGCTGGCATGCATGAACGACCCGGCCTTTGGCGCCGACTTCCTGATTGATGGCGTGACTCGTGAGGCACCTAGCTTGCGGTTTGAGCAGCGGTTGGACAATCCACCGGAGTTCCCGGATGCGGACGTTGAGTGTGGGTTGAAGGCGTTGGTGTTCAAACTACAAGACTGAACACCCTCCCACAAAAAGACTCAGCGCGGACTCAACACCAACGCAAACAATTCGCCATGCCCGTTGACGTTGAGCTTGTGATAGAGGTTGCGCCGATGCACTTTCACCGTCTCAGGCGAAATGCCCATTTGCTGGGCGATGGCCTTGCTGGAAAAGCCCTGAAGAATCAGGCGTGCAGTTTCGATTTCGCGCAGTGTCAGGCGGGCGTCGAAGCGATCGAGCAAGGTCGCGAGGTCACCGGCCGGCGATTCGGCGACCGGTCCCTCCGGCGGCAGTAACTCCAAGTGGCGGCGCATCGCGGCCAGCACCCAGTCACGCACGCACAGCAGGCGGCCCTGCTCCTGGAGACTGAAACGCTGCGAGCGCCCGAGGGACAGTCCGAGCACGGCGCCGTCGAAGTTGATCATGAACTGCAGCTCATCGCCACCGACCACGGTACTGAAGTAACTCAGGTAGTACTCGCTGTGCTGGAACTGGTCGGGGGCCACGGAATCGAGGCTGTGCAAACCGTCGGCGATGCCCGCGCAAGCCGCTTGGTAGAACGGGTCGAGCAGGTACATCCCGGCGCGGTAGTCCGCCAGTTCTTCCTGCTCGTCACTGTTGCCCTTGGCATCGAAATCAATCAGCAGGCGCGGCACATGGCCCGGCTTCATCTGCGCGACCAGAGCGTTGTCCAGCGGCACCAGCAAGCGCAGAGTATCAACCAGCGCACGCCAGAAATTATCCCGCCCCACCGTGGTGAACATCCGCGCCAACCCCTGGTGCATCGGCAACTCTTTGAACAACGCGTCCACGCACTACCCCTTTTGAGTAACCCATGATGGGAATGGGTGACGGCCACCCCGCTCGATACGCTGCAAACTCCTGAATACCACCGGCCGCCACAGGCCAGGAGTGCCGCATCATGAGTCGTCACCGCTTGTATTTCAATCTGGGGTTGGGCGCCTGCCTGGGGGTGTCGTTGTCGGCGCTTGCGGTCGAAACCCCGACGGTGCACGTGTACAACTGGTACGACTACATCGGCCCGACCACGCTGCAAGATTTCAAGCGTGATACCGGGATCGCCCCGGTCTACGACACCTTCGACAGCGCCGAAGTGCTCGAAGGCAAATTGCTCACCAGCCGCAGCGGCTACGACGTGGTGGTGGCAAGCAACTACAGCCTGCCGACGTTGATCAAGGCCGGCGCGCTGGCACCGCTGCCCCGGGCGCAGATGCCGGACTTCAAGAACATGGACAGCGATCTGCTGGTGAAACTGGCCAACAACGACCCGGGCAACCAGTACGCCGTGCCCTACCTTTGGGGCACCAACGGCATCGGCTACAACGTCGACAAAGTACGTGCAGTATTGGGCGACAAGGCGCCGGTGGATTCCTGGGACCTGGTGTTCAAGGAAGAGAACCTGGCCAAGCTCGGCGAATGCGGCGTGGCCATGCTCGACTCGCCATCGGAGATGCTGCCGGTCGCCCTGCACTACCTCGGCCTGCCGCCCAACAGCACCGACCCCGAGGACTACAAGAAAGCCGAAGCGTTGCTGCTCAAGTTGCGTCCGCACATTGCCTACTTCAACTCGTCGAAGTTCATCAGCGACCTGTCCAACGGCAACATTTGCGTGGCGGTCGGCTGGTCCGGAGCAATGCTCGAAGCCAAGAGTACCGCCGAGCAGGCCGGCAACGGCGTGAAGATCGCCTACAGCTTGCCCAAGGAAGGCGCGCCGGTGTGGTTCGACACCCTGGTGCTGCTCAAGGACGCCCCGCACCCGGAACAAGGCATGGCCTTCATCGACTACCTGATGCGCGCTGAAGTGATCGCACCGGTCAGCGACCACCTCAACTACCCCAACGGCAACCGCAGCGCCACGCCGCTGGTGGCCGAAGCGACCCGCAGCAACCCGGCGGTGTATCCCTCGGCGCAGGCCATGGCCACCCTGTTCACCCTCCAGCCCCTACCACCGGCGACCGAGCGCGTGCGCACGCGGGTCTGGAGCAAGGTCAAAAACGGTCAATAACCAACACCACAAACCCCTGTAGGAGTGAGCCTGCTCGCGATGGGGCCGTCACGTTCAACATTGATGGCGCCTGACCCACTGCTATCGCGAGCAGGCTCGCGCCTACAGGTAGCAACCCCTTTTCCTGCCACGTTATGAAGATGAGAACCCCCATGAAACCACGTGCCCGCGACCTGAACATTCCGTTCGGCCAACTGCAACCCGGCCCGCTCAATGCCATCACCGACGTCCCCGGCGTGCGCGTAGGCCACTGCGATGTACGAGGGCGCACGGCCAACGGCCGCGACATCCTTACCGGTGTGACCGTCATCGAACCGCGTGCCGGTTCCACCAGCCAGCAACCCTGTTTCGCCGGCGTGCATGTGCTCAACGGCAACGGCGATGCCACGGGGCTGGAGTGGATTCGCGAGGCAGGCCTGCTGACCAGCCCCATCGCTTTCACCAACACCCACAGCCTGGGCGTGGTGCGCGATGCGCTGATCGTGATCGACCGCGAGCAGCAACCAGATGATGGGCGCCTCTACTGGAACATGCCGGTGGTACTGGAAACCTTCGACGGCCTGCTCAACGACATCAATGGCTTTCACGTGAAGCCGGAACACGTGGCCCAGGCCGTGCGCTCGGCGGTGGGCGGCCCGGTGACCGAGGGCAATGTCGGTGGTGGCAGCGGCATGATCTGCCACGAATTCAAGGGCGGGATCGGCACTGCATCGCGACGTTTGAACAGCGCCCAGGGCGGCTGGACAGTGGGCGCGATTGTCCAGGCCAACCATGGTATTCGTCATGAACTGCGCGTGGACGGCTACCCGGTCGGGCGCTACATGGAGCAGGTCGATTCGCCGTTCCTCAAGGCTTCGCTGCCCCATCCCGGCATGGGTTCGATCGTGGTTTGCCTGGCCACCGATGCGCCGTTGCTACCGCACCAGTGCACCCGCCTGGCTCAACGCGCCAGCCTGGGCCTTGCCCGCACCGGCGGCGGCAATGAAGACCACAGCGGCGACATCTTCATCGCCTTCGCCACCGGCAACGATCACGTGCCGCCGGCGGCCTATGAAAGCAAGAAAGCAACGACCACCGATCATTTGCGCATGGTTAACAACGACCACATCAGCGAACTGTTCCTGGCCGCCACCGAAGCGGTGGAAGAAGCCATCATCAACGCCCTGCTCGCCGCCGAAACGGCCGAAGGCAATGGGCATGCGGTGCCGGGGCTGGATAGCCAAACGTTACTCACGGCATTGCGTCGCGCCGGCTGGCCGGGGGACGCGACTAGTGGTACTTGAGTGAAACACTCGGTCTTTCTACGATGGACTTGCGCAGTCGCTTGTTTGCTCAAGCCGCTGCGCAGGTGGTGAGTGATCTGAACCCCTACCAAGCTCACCGCTTGCTTCATGCGCATCTTGAGCCTCACGGCTCCACTTCCTCCCCATCAAGAGCTTTGAGGCTCTTTTTTTACCTCGAAAACCACACATTTCACTGTAGGAGCGAGCCTGCTCGCGATGGCGGTGTGTCAGCCAGCATTGATGTTGAATGTGACGCCGCCATCGCGAGCAGGCTCGCTCTCCTACAGGGGAAGGATTTTCATTGGGGGTCGCCGGTGCACAGCGACCGCCATGCCGCCTGCGCCAGCATGTCCCGGTACGCCTTCGGGCTGCCCTTGACCCGGCCCGACAACCAGGCGCGGCAGTAACTGTCTGCCTGGCCGACGATCAGTGACGGGATCAACTCCGCTGGAAAACTACCCAATTCATCGCCGTGTGCACCCAGCCATGCCAGCAACTGCTTGTTGCGCGCCTTGTTGCGGGTGGCAAGTTCGTCCTTGAACGGCCCCTTGGTGACGGCAAACCGCGCATGGTACTGAAACCGTGCCCACTCCGGCTGGCTATCGACCCAATCCACATAGCTGTGCACCAGCGCATGCACGCCTGCTTGAGTGGTTTTTGCCTCAGCCAGGTAGCTGGCACGCAAGCGCGCCTGATCATCAAGGGCGGTAAAAAACAGCGCCGCCACCAGGCCTTCCTTGTTGCCGAAATGGTGATAGATCGCGCCGACACTGGTATCGCATTCGGCGCGGATCATTTCGATGGTGGTGGCCTCGATCCCCTGTTCGTTGAACAGGCCGAGGGCCTTTCTGAAGATGTCGCGCTTGAGTTCGGCGCGGCGTCCGGGGTAGCAGCGTTCGAGCAGGTCGGTGGTTTCCATGCGTAAAAACAGTCCGCAAAAGTCATCGGTGGAGGCTGGCGATTGCCAACGAACAAGTGGCGCTAGGTTGACAGATTTCCAACAGACAGAATACTGTTCCGCAACAGAACATTATTCCGTTACGGAATATTATTCCGCAAACCGTCATCCTCAAGAGGCATCAAAATGAGTCAGTTCCTCAGCATGTTCAACAGCGCAGGCCCGCAAGCGTTCAGCAAAATGGCTTGCCAGGTGGCACCCTACTTCTCCACCATCAATCCGTTGGTCCAGGATTTGCGCAAAGGCTGCGCCACCGTGCACGTGCCGTTCGCCCGGGAAATCACCAATCATTTGGGGACTGTGCATGCGATTGCCATGTGCAACGCCGCCGAGCTGGCCGCCGGGATGATGACCGACGTTTCCATTCCCGCCGGCGCGCGCTGGATACCCAAAGGCATGACCGTCGAATACCTGGCCAAGGCCAAGAGCGACGTGACGGCGGTAGCCAAGGGTGATGCAGTGGACTGGACCACCGGAGGCGACAAGATTGTGCCGGTGGAGATTCACGATGCCGAGGGCAAGAAGGTGTTCACGGCGCGGATTACCATGAATGTGAAGCTGGCCTAAACGCTGAGCGAGCTCTCGCGGGCAACTCAACCCTGTAGGAGCTGGCTTGCCAGCGAACGCGGTGTGTCGGCCAACAATCATGGCGACTGATACGACGCCTTCGCTGGCAAGCCAGCGCCTACAGGGGTTTTTTGGTGTTTGGGAGCGTGCGGTCAGACCAGGCGCAACCGAGGGCCACTCGCCGGAACGGCTTCGTCACCCAACCGCCCCCGCACAAAGTCATTGGCCTTGCGCGTCAACTGGTCCAGATGCCGGTCGCGCTGTTTTTCCGCGTCGGTCATGGCCCGTTTGCCATGCTTTTGCAGCAGATAGGTATGAATCTGCCGCACTTCCAGCGAGCTGTAGATCGACGCTACATCCAGCAACGCCATCAAGCCATCGGTGGCGTGATCGCGCGTGTTCATCAACACCTGGGTCGCGCGCACGCCGATCACTTGAAAGCCCATCGCCTCGAAATACGGCACCTTGGCCACCGCGCAGGTCAGCTCGGCATGGGGATAGCGGCCGACCACTTCGCGCAGCATCCGCCGGGCCACCCCCTGGCGCCGGTGTTCGGCCTGCACCGCCATGTAGGCCACCCCGCACGCCTCTGGGTCGTCCTGCACCGGCAGATACAGCACAAAACCCAGTACCTTTTGCGGGTCGTCTTCGTCGGTGGCGACGATCAGCTCCACGGCAACGCCCTTTTCACCATCCAGCGCCTGCAGATACAGGTGCACCTCGAAGCCGATGGCGTACTGATAAAGGTTGTACAGCAGGTTGCTCTGAGGAATCGCGACCATACTGATGTCGGTCAGGTTGTCGACCACCATCTGCAGGATCTGGCTATTGATGTGCTCGGGGCACGGGGTCTTGAAGTGGCTGATCAGGGGCATTGCAGTGACAGGCTCCGGGGGCGAGGGCCGGCCATCATACCGCGCCTGGCAGCGACGGTCCGAAGGCTGATGTTCCGCCATCCGTTATTCATGAGCCACATGCATAACTCTATAGCCAAAAAACGCAAAAACATTCCTCCGCCCTTGCAGGTCATTCACTGATAAGGGCCTGAACAGCGCTGCCAGGCAAGGCACATCACTCACTCTCCACAGGAATCGAACCAATGGGCGAACCCAATCTGATGAGCATGTCCCGCCGCAGCGTGCTGATTGTGGGCGTAGTGAGTGCCGCCACGGCCATCCTGCCGCCCTTCATCTGCGCCGAGGCCTCGGCGGCCAACCTGGCGGCGCGGCCAGTCCAGTCCAAAGTGTCGATCTGGGTGAACGACCAGCAACACGATCTGGACCTCGACACCCGCACCACCCTGCTCGATGTGCTGCGCGAACATCTGCACCTGACCGGCACCAAGAAAGGTTGCGACCACGGTCAGTGCGGTGCCTGCACAGTGATTGCCAATGGCCAGCGCATCAATGCCTGCCTGACGCTGGCGGTGATGCACCAGGGCTCGAAAATCACCACGATCGAAGGCCTGGGCACCCCGGACAATCTCCACCCGATGCAGGCCGCGTTCATCAAGCACGACGGCTATCAATGCGGCTACTGCACGCCGGGGCAGATTTGCTCCGCCGTCGCCGTGCTCGGGGAAATCCGCCAAGGCATCCCCAGCCATGTCAGCCCCAGCCTCAGTGACGCCCCGCAACTGAACGCCCAGGAACTACGGGAACGCATGAGCGGCAACCTCTGCCGCTGCGGGGCGTACTCCAACATCATCGAGGCGATCAACGAAGTCGCGGGAGCCAAGGCATGAGACCGTTTACCTACCTGCGTGCCCAATCCCCCGCCGAGGCTGCCACGCTGGCGGCGCAAGTCAGTGGTTCGCGGTTCATTGCCGGCGGCACCAACCTGCTCGATTTGATGAAGCTGGAAATCGAAACACCGGCCTACCTGATCGACGTCAACGACACCGGACTGGACCGGATCGAAGCGTCACAGGAGGGCGGCCTGCGCATCGGCGCCCTGGTGCGAAACACCGACCTGGCCGCCAACCCACGCATCCGCAAACACTACGGTTTGCTCGCTCGAGCCCTGCTCGCCGGTGCGTCCGGCCAATTGCGCAACATGGCCAGCACTGCCGGCAACCTGCTGCAACGCACACGCTGCCCGTATTTCTACGACCCCAACCAGGCCTGCAACAAGCGCCAGCCCGGAAGCGGCTGCGCGGCCATCGGCGGCGTCAGCCGGCAATTGGGGATCATCGGCGTCAGTGACGCCTGCATCGCCACCCACCCTAGCGACATGGCCGTGGCGATGCGCGCCCTCGATGCCCGCATCGAAACGATCAAGCCCGATGGTTCCACCCGCAGCATCGCCATCGCCGACCTGCATCGCCTGCCCGGGACCACGCCGCACTTGGAAACCACACTGATGGCCAACGAAATGATCACCGCCGTGACTTTGCCGGCGCCATTGGGTGGCACGCACCTCTACCAGAAGGTCCGCGATCGCTCCTCCTATGCCTTTGCCTTGGTGTCGGTTGCCGCCGTCCTGCAGAAGGACGGCAGTGGTCATATCGCTCTGGGCGGCGTCGCCCCCAAGCCATGGCGGCTCGAAAGCGCCGAGTCCGCCCTGCCTCAAGGGGCCAGGGCGCTGACCGAACAGTTGCTCGCCGGCGCCACGCCGACCCATGAAAACGCATTCAAGGTGACCTTGGTCGAGCGCACGCTCGCGGCGGTGATCGCACAAGCGAGGGCGCAGGCATGAAATTCGACACACCGGCCGGGCAAAATCCCATCGACCAGCTGAAGGTGGTCGGCAAAGCCACGACGCGCATCGAAGGGCCGCTGAAAACCACCGGGCAGGCGCCCTACGCCTATGAACGCCACGACGCCGTGACGAACCCGGCCTATGGCGTGGTGATCGGCTCAGCCATCGCCAAGGGGCGCATCGCCTCGATGGACCTGAAGGCCGCCAAAGCCGCGCCGGGCGTGCTCGCCATCGTCACCGCGGCGAACGCCGGCAAGCTCGGCAAAGGCAAATACAACACCGCCAAATTGCTCGCCGGGCCGGACATCCAGCATTACCACCAGGCCGTCGCGCTGGTGGTGGCCGAGACGTTCGAGCAGGCAACCGCCGCTGCGCAACGGCTCGACATCCAGTACACCCACGCCGAAGGCGCATTTGACCTGGCGAGTGTCCATGAATCGGGCGTGGAGTCCGAAGAGCAGATGCCCGACACCGTGCACGGCGATTTCGAAGGCGCCTTCGCCGCCGCGCCGGTGCAACTGGACGCGACCTACACCACACCGGACCAGGCCCACGCAATGATGGAGCCGTTCGCCTCGATGGCGTCGTGGAACGGCGACCACCTGACGCTGTGGACGTCAAACCAGATGATCGACTGGTCCGTGACTGACCTGGCGACCACGCTGGGTGTGCCCAAGCAAAACGTGCGGTTGATCTCGCCGTACATCGGCGGCGGTTTTGGCGGCAAACTGTTCCTGCGCACCGATGCGCTGCTCGCTGCCCTCGGTGCGCGCAAGGCCGGCAGGCCGGTGAAAGTCGCGCTCGCGCGGCCGATGATTTTCAACAACACCACGCACCGCCCGGCCACCATTCAGCGGATTCGCATCGGCACTACCCGCGAGGGCAAGATTACCGCCATCGCCCACGAAGGTTGGTCCGGCGACTTGCCCGGCGGCAAGCTGGAACTGGCGGCGCAACCGAGCAAACTGTTGTACGCCGGGGAAAACCGCCGGGTGACCATGCGCCTGGCGACCCTCGACTTGCCCGAAGGCAACGCCATGCGTGCGCCAGGTGAAGCGCCGGGGATGATGGCACTGGAAATCGCCATGGATGAAATGGCGCACAAACTCAATCTCGACCCGGTCGAGTTTCGCATTCTCAACGACACCCAGGTCGATCCGGTGAACCCGCAACGGCCCTTCTCCCAACGCCAGTTGATCAAGTGCCTGCGCACCGGTGGCGAGCATTTCGGCTGGAGCCAGCGCGATCCGCAACCGGGCAACCGGCGCGACGGTCGCTGGCTGATCGGCATGGGCCTGGGCGTGGCGTTTCGCAACAACCTGACGGTCAAATCCGGGGCGCGGGTGCGGCTCAACGACCAGGGCATCGTCACCGTCGAAACCGACATGACCGATATCGGCACCGGCAGCTACACCATCATTGCCCAGACCGCCGCGGAAATGCTCGGCGTCACGCTGGACGAGGTGGTGGTGCGTTTGGGGGATTCGAGTTTTCCGGTGTCGTCCGGCTCCGGTGGCCAGTTCGGTGGCAATTGTTCGACAGCGGGGGTCTATGCGGCTTGCGTCAAGCTGCGTGAAGCGGTGGCGCAGCGCCTGGAAATGCCGGTCGTGGACGCGGTGTTCGTCGATGGACAGGTACGCGTGGGCAACAAAAGCACGCCATTGCGTGAAGCCGCCAAGGCCGGGGAGCTGGTCGCCGAAGATTCCATCGAGTTTGCCGGGCTGAGCAAGCAATACCAACAATCGACCTTCGGTGCGCACTTCGTCGAAGTCGCCGTCGACAGCGCCACCGGCGAAACCCGCGTGCGGCGCATGCTCGCGGTGTGCGCCGCCGGGCGCATCCTCAACCCGGTCTCGGCCCGCAGCCAGGTGATCGGTGCGATGACCATGGGCGTCGGTGCGGCGCTGATGGAAGCACTCGCAGTCGACAAGCGCCAGGGCTTTTTCGTCAATCACGACCTGGCCGGTTATGAAGTACCGGTGAACGCGGACATTCCCCATCAGGAGGTGATTTTCCTCGATGAAACCGACCCCGTGTCCTCGCCGATGAAAGCCAAGGGCGTCGGCGAACTGGGCTTGTGCGGGGTCAGTGCAGCGATTGCCAATGCCGTCTACAACGCGACCGGGATTCGTGTGCGCGACTACCCGATCACCCTTGACAAACTGCTCGACCGGTTACCGCCGATGATCTAATCCACTAGCTCTTAATCCCTCAGCCGCTAGAATCAGGGCAAACCCATGAGGAAGGTTCATCAATGCTGCGTGAAAACGCCAACGACCTGCTTGCTTTCCTCGCCGTGGCCCGCGAGCGCAGCTTTACCAAGGCGGCCGGCAAACTGGGGGTTTCCCAATCCGCGCTGAGCCATACCATCCGAGGGCTGGAAGCGCGCCTGGGCCTGCGCCTGCTGACGCGCACCACCCGCAGCGTATCGCCCACCGAAGCCGGGCAGCACCTGCTGGAAAGCATCGGCCCGCATTTTGAAGAAATCGAAATCAGCCTGGCCGCCCTGAGCAATCTGCGCGATACCCGGGCCGGGAGCATTCGTATCAACGCGACGGACCATGCGCTGGCGTTTCTCCTGTGGCCGGTGCTCAAACCCTTCCTGGCAAAGTACCCGGACATCTCTGTGGAGGTGTGTTGCGACTACGGGTTTGTCGACATTGCCGCGCAGGGCTTCGATGCCGGCGTGCGCCTGGGCGAAGACGTGGCCCAAGGCATGATCGCCACGCGCATCGGGCCGGACATGCGCATGGCGGTGGTCGGCTCCCCCACTTACTTTGCCGTGCGCAACGCGCCGCTGACACCCCGCGACCTGACCGACCATGCGTGCAACAACCTGCGCTTGCCGACGCACGGTGGGCTGTATGCCTGGGAGTTCAAAAAGGGCGATGACAACCTGAAGGTGCGAGTGTCCGGGCAGGTGACGTTCAATGGCGTTTATCCCTTGCTCACGGCTGCACTGGACGGGGTCGGCCTGAGTTACCTGCCCGAAGACCTGGTGGCCCCGCACCTCGCCGCCGGACGGTTGGTGCGGGTGCTGGAGGACTGGTGCCCGGTGTTTGCCGGGTTTCATTTGTATTACCCGAGCCGTCGTCAGGCGTCGCCGGCGTTTGCGTTGTTGCTGGAAGCGATGCGGTATCGGGGGTGACGGGTTGACGGGTCCGGCCCCTTCGCTGGCGAGCCAGCTCCTGCGGTTGACCTGAGTCGTTCACGAATCCCCTGTAGGAGCGAAATTTCCGAAGGCAAGCTCGGAAATACCGCCCACGGCAACCGTTTCGGAACGGTCCTACATTTCCCCCGGCGTTGAGTTGCTAGGCTTTTTCAGAGTCCTCTCCCGCCGGCCACCCCGATCACAAACACCGTGCGTCCCGGCACTTTCTCGTCGTCTTTTCTGCTTAAGGATGAGTGCATGGTTGCGCCTAAAAACATTGCCCGTTTCGAACTGCAAATCCCCTCCACCGACAACGATTTCAAAGTCCTGGGCTTCAAAGGCAAAGAAGCCATCAGCTGTCTTTACGCGATCAATATCGAATTGGTCAGCGAATACCCCGATTTCCCCGTGGAAACCCTGCTGGGCCAGCCCGCTTTCCTGCAGTTCGCAGCGGACGGCGCTGGGCTGCATGGCTTTATCGAAAACGCCTGCGTCGGGCAGCATGAAAACCGCCTGACCCACTACGGGCTCACCTTGGTGCCGGCATTGCACTACCTGCAGTTCAGCCACAACCGACGGATTTTCCAGGGCAAGACCGTGCCGGAAATCATCGCCCAGGTGCTCAAGGGCCACGGCATCCCGAGCGACACCTACCACTTCTGCCTGCGCCGCAGCGAGGTGCGCGAATACTGCACGCAGTACGGCGAAAGCGATTTCGATTTCATTCAGCGCCTGAGTTCCGAGGACGGCATCGCCTGGCACCATCAGCATTCGCCGGACGGTCATCGGCTGGTCTTCAGCGACGACCCGATCCACTTCCCATTGCTCGGCGAAACGCCTTTTGTCGAAGACAGCGGTCTGCTCGCGGAGCAGCCGGTGGTCACCCGGTTCAGTCAGCGTTTCAACACCCGCACGAGCAAAGTCAGCGGGCGCTGCTACAACCTCAAGCACCCCAGCCACCTGCGGCAAAACCACGCCGAAGTCAAACTCGTCCGCGTCCTTGAGGACTACCGCTACCCGATGCTGATGAACGATGCCGATCGTCACGGCCGGGTGCTGTCCGAACAGGCCCTGGAGCGTCACCGCGGTGACTACGAGCAGGTCGCCGGCAGCAGCGATCAACCGGCATTTCGCAGCGGTCATCGCTTCACACTGACAGGACATCCACGGGCGCGATGCAACGATCCGTGGCTGCTGGTGAGCGTGACCCACACCGGTCAACAGCCGCAAAGCCTGGAAGAAACAGGCAACCACCATCACTCGAAGGACGGACTCACCCAAGGCTATTCCAACACTTTCAAGGCGATTCCCTGGGAGGTGCCCTACCGCCCACCGCTGGTAGGGTATACCCGCATCGTGGTCAATCAACACGGCCGCGTCACGGGTCCACCCGGCGAGGACATCTACGTCGATGAACTGGGCCGGGTGAAGGTCGAGCTGATGTGGGACCGGGCCGGG
Source organism: Pseudomonas sp. NFX15 (assembly GCF_049132105.1). Lineage (NCBI taxonomy): Bacteria > Pseudomonadati > Pseudomonadota > Gammaproteobacteria > Pseudomonadales > Pseudomonadaceae > Pseudomonas > Pseudomonas sp. NFX15. The sequence goes on along the minus strand of NZ_JAFMPV010000018.1, from coordinate 57,427 downwards.
CTCAACAGCGAACAGAGCAGTTGCTGGCTAAGGGTTCCCAGCAGTTGGGCGGGTGATCATTTTGGCGCCGTCACCGTTCCTCGAGTCGGCATGGAAGTCATCGTCAGCTACTACGAAGGCAACCCGGACCTGCCGATGATCACCGGGTGCGTGCCCAACACCCGCCTGCCTGGGCCCTACCCGTTGCCGGCGCACAAGACCAAAACCGTTCTGCGCAGCCAAAGCACACCGCGTACGGGTGGCTTCAATGAACTGATGCTCGAAGACCGGGCCGGCCAGGAAAAAATCTACCTGCGGGCCGAGCGCGACCTCGAACAACTGATCCGCAATGACAGCCACACCACCATCGACAACGACCGTTACGAACACGTCGCCAACAACAGCAGCAGCCTGATCAAGGGCACCGAATCACACACCACTGAAGGCCAGCGCGACACGCTGATCGGCGGTAACGACCTGGTGTCGATCAGCGACACCAGCAGCACCACCGTGGGCAATGCCTGGGTCATGAAAGCCGGCAATCACGCCCATCTCAGGGCCACCCATGTGGTGCTCGAAGCTGACATGAGCTTCACGATCAAGGTCGGTGCGCACCACATCGTGCTGAACCAGGCCGGGATCTTCAGCAGCGTGCCCATCGAAACGGGCGGTGCACCCCTGATGGGCCTGGCGCCGCTGCAGGCCCTGCAAGCGCAGGCACTGACCGAACAACCCGTCATCGCCCCCACCCAGGCCGCGCTGATGGCGGCGACCAAAGCAGCAGGCGCTGATTTCTGCCCGATTTGCGAGGTCTGCAAAAACGGCCTGTGCTCGCCGCAAGGAGCCGCCGCATGAACATGACTGAGCCTCAACAGTGGATCACAGAACAGCTGAAACTCGGTCGCTCGCCCTGCGTGATCCTCGACTCCGAAGGCGAACGCGAAGCCCGCCAGGCATTGGTGAAGAACTTCGACCTGCAACGCTATCGCAGCCTGTACAGCAACACCCAAGTAGCGGAACTGGCGGACGCGGGCCCCTTCGTGTTTGTCCTCGACAACGCCCATGACCCGCGCATCACCGCCCTGCTCAACGCGCCTCAACGCCACTGGGGCTGGCTGGCGAGCATCGAAAAAAACCAGCTCCCGGCGCTGATCCAGCATTGGCAAGAGCGCTTGATCATCGGCTCGCGGCCCAACCAGGGGTTGTATCGCTTCCACGATAACCGCGTCCTTGCCCGCGCCCTGGCGCATCTTCCATCCGGCAGCGTGCCCGAATACCTGGGACCGGTGATCAGCGCGTGCTTTTGGCAAGGCAGCCACTGGGCCAGCCTCGAAAACCCTGCGCCCGGGCCACACCCGGTGCCAGCCGACCCGGCCTGGCATCACGTGCCCTCGCCCGTCAGCCAGTCCCTGGACATTCTACTGCCCAATATTTACCGATACCTCTGGGCCGAACACAGCGATGCCATGGCCTCGCTCAGTGCCCATTACCCCCCCAAGGACTGGCTCGCGGCGCAACTCGCCCAGGCGCAAGCGTGGGGCTGGCACAGCCCGCAACAGATTCACTTCCTCGTGCTCCAGCACCTCGACGTGACCCGGCCCTCGGTCATTCGCAGCTGGCTGCCCAGAGGCGGCGAAACACCTGAGGCGCACTTCGAGCGGCTGTTTGATGAAGTGAAATTCTGGTTAGGGGACAAGCCGATATGACGGGCTTGCAGCGTGTGATCCTCGGGGTGGGGTTTTGTGTGATCGGTGGTTGTTCGTTAGGGCCTCGGGAGAGTTTTACCTTTCAGGCTGACATGCCGGAGAACTTCGAAATCGATGGCACCGCTTATTACAAGCCAGCGCCCGGAGAAGAGTGCGACTTCTCCTCCGATAAAGAACGCTATGACGCAGGACGTACCTTTTTCAGACCGATTCAACCCAAGGCTGCGCACCGCGTTGAATTCAAAGTGCCCCTAACCGCCAGGGCGCATGGCTGCTCGTTGGTGTTACGCAGTCTGGATCTGGGTTTTGAAGGGCAATGGGGTCCGCGGGACTCAAACAAGGGCATGCAATACGGTGGTCTGTCCATTCGAGATGAAACCTCTGAAAACACCCCCCCCTTTCCCGACTCAGGAACATTGGAGCTTCAAGGGCAATGCCAATGGTTTTTCCGTACGTACGGCGCTTATCGCTACATCGTAAAAACCCCGAAATGCCGTGCACTTGATACCAATGGCGTTGTAAAGAAAAGTTTGATTGGTGGTGCGGTGCCGCGTGAACAGTTAGCGGGTAAAACTGTGAGGCTGGAGCTCACGATTGCAGCCAAGGAAAAGCCCTACTACAGGGATTTTTGGATAGAAACACCAAACGGCTGGAAGCCATGTACCGGTTTATGGGGGACCGCCAATGAGGAGCTTTGTGTCAAACCCTACAAATTCCTGGAGTCATTCAAGCTTTTAGATGGACGTGTCTGCACCGTCTACCCCAACTGCACTGAATAAGATCATACCTATGAACACATTTAGATCGCTGCTTATTTCAGCCCCACATCCTATTAATTATTCCAAACTGCTTAACACCTATCATTATTCACTCATATTAATAGGCATCCTCGTGATAAGCGGATGTTCGACTACAACTAAAGAGAGTTTCACTTTTCAAGCCGACATCCCAGATAACTTCACTGTAGATGCAACGGCCTATTACGTCCCTGCACCCGGTGTCACTTGCAAAGACCCCTCCGGAAAAGAGCGTCAAGGGCCGGGACGTGTGTTCTTCAAAAGCGAACGACCAAGGGGTACCAAACCGATTGAGTTCAAGGTGCCGCTGACGGATACGGCCCACGGCTGTTCGACGGTGCTGGATAGCTTGGGGCTCGATGTTGAAGGACAGTGGGGTCAGCGGGATCTGGACATGAGTAAAAGTTTCAAAGGGCTTTCAATAAGTAATGAAACTTCTGTGAAGCTGCCTCGCCTTCCCGCTTCAGAACCACTGGTCTTTGAAGGGCAATGTCAGTGGTACTTTCGAACAGTCGGATCACAACGTTTTATTCGCAAGATACTGAAGTGCGGTTCACTGCATACACACAAAGAGCTTAGAACAGCGCTCATCAACGGTAGTCTACCGCGTGATCAGCTAACAGGGAAAACTGTAAAGCTAGTATTGACAGAAGAAGAAAAAGAGAAGCCGTATTATCGCGGGTGGTGGCATGAAACGCCTGAAGGCTGGAAGGCATGTACAGGGCTTTGGGGAACTAACAATGAAGAACCCTGCATTAGACCGTATAAATTTTTGAAGTCATTCAAGATGCCCGATGGACGCAGCTGCACGGTCTACCCCAACTGTAACGAACAGGGAAGCAAGTAATGAGCACATATAAAGCCTTGGAAGACTGGGAGCAATCAGCATTTAACGACAAGATGCTGAATTGCCCATTAAAAGGCAATTGGATTAGCTTTCAACTGGTAGATGAATTCGGTGATGGAAAACCTTATGCCGGACTTAGCTTTACCCTCCAGGATAGTGCTGACCAACAATACAAAGGTGTATTGGATGACGAAGGCACTGCCAAGATCAATGATTGTTACCGCGGACCCGCAACACTCACGCTCGACACCCCGTATACCGGAAGCATCCAGACCTATTCGCGACTGAAGATAAGAGAGACCTACCCCCTCCCCATCACCGAACTCCAGGTCCGAGCCGAACAAACCCGTTTTTTCCACAAAGACGGGTTCCGCGTCGAGCACAACCCCGCACGCAAAGGCTCGGAAGATTTCATTCAGGTCGAAGTACGCGACTTGGTCAAACATGGCGCCCACTTGCCTCCCGTTGCTGAACGCAAACACACCCCCAATGTCAACGTGCTCAGGGCGATGGAGGAACTGGGGTTTGGCCCGCAGGCATCGCACTTATATGGCGTGTGCCTGTTGCCCAACCGACACACGCTGCTGGAAGTTCGGCCGTTGCGTGCACTCCGGCCGTTGCTGTCGACTGACAGTTACTTTTGTGCGTTGAACCTGTATCAGCTGGCGATCATGGCCAACCTCAGCTACTCCGATTTCGGTCAAAAACCCGAGAAGAATCCGGTTGACCGAGTGAGTTTTCCGTTTGAGCCCACGGTGGGCAATATCTTTGGTCATGCACTGCCCGGGTTCCAGGAACGCTGGCAAGTGGACAGGACGCAGTCATCGGTCAATCGATTTTTCCCGCTGTACGAAGACGTGCCGTATTCAAAACGCTTCGAGATTTTGCCGTTTGATCCTGCCCTGTATGAGCAAAACAAACCTGAGAAAAAAGATGATCAGGAATATCCCTCGAAGCTCCATTTTTTTGATGATTCAAATGACCATTGGCTTAGCGGAAAAAGCACGCAAGCCTTCATCACCCATCACGACGAAGTTGTGCTGATCGCCATTCGGGGAACGCTTGAATTATCAGATTGGTGGCGAGACGCAGATGCGCAACAAGTGCCTTTTGAAGAGGGTCGAGGTCAAGGCAAGGTTCATCATGGCTTTTACGACGCATACAAAGCGTTGAAGACATTCGTTCAGAACTACCTGGACCAATTTCACGTCAACCAAAAAATCATTATCTGCGGCCACAGCCTGGGTGGCGCAATTGCCACTTTATTGGCTGAAGCCCTGCGCTGCGCTCCCGACAACAATTACGACATCCTCCTCCACACCTACGGCTCCCCTCGCGTCGGCGATGCCAACTTCGTCGCCGAAGCCGCGCCGCTGGTCCATCACCGAATGGTTAACAACGATGACATGGTGCCCGGTGTTCCGGCACCCTGGATGAACGTCAAGCGCAGCATCTGGATGCCGGGGTTTGCTTCGATGTTCCTGACCAACACGGTGCTTGGCATCCTGATTTTTGCGGTCGGCCTGGTTCGCGTCGGAGGTGCGCCGTACCAGCATCATGGCCGGCTGCACCATTTCATGCCGGTGAAGTTCAATGGCAGCGAACAATCGTCGATCCTGTGGGAACCTGGCTGCGCCTCCATTGAAGAGGCGGCCTGCACCCGGGCGCTGGCGAAGGACGGTGACTTGCCGTTTCGGGGCGGGTTCTTCAAGCAGGCCAACAGCTTTGGTGATCACAGTGCACCGGGGGCTTACGTGCCGTTTTCCTGGGCGACGTTGCGTCGCTGGCAGCAAACCGAGGAAACCGGTGAAACCATCGTGACCGATCGTGAATACACGGAGGTTAAAAAGGCGCTGGATCAGATGGTGGACAAGGTGCAGCAACAAAGCCGGCAGAAAATGGACACCGACCAATATGACAACCACCACCCGGAGTACCGGCAAGTGGTAAACGATCTCTATGGCGAGTACTACAAGTTGAATGACGCGTTGAAGCGTCTCCACACCTTGCGTCTGCAGGCTCTGTTGCCGGCCCATGTGTATGGGACTGCGGCGCAGTCACCCGAGTTGCAAGCCACGCTGCAACGCTGGATGGCGCAAAAGGAAAACAACGCCAAGGTCCAGCTCGCGATGATTCCACAACGGGCAGTGCGCAATGACGAGTGGATCGCAGGTGCTTGGCAGAGATACTAGCCCGGCACGATGCCCCCTCTCGAACTCTATGCCTGCTTCACAAGACGCTTCTGCACCGTGGCCAACACACAGGCGTCGGTGCAAGACGCCTGTGTGCAAATACGGGCCGCTCAGCGTTGCAGGGCTTCAGCGATCGGCGGACACGGCATTGGAGGCCACTAACAACAGGGTCAGCAACAGCAGCAGGTGACGACGGTTCATCCACCCGGCACCGAGCATGATCGCCGGTGCCGACACCACTGCGACCATGCCCGGCACGGTCACCATCGGCCCGGCCACGCCATCGGTGATGCCCAATGCACTGGCGATGGGTGGCAGAATGCCGACGGGCAAATATGCAGTGGTGACAAAAGCAAACGCCCCCAGGGCCACCGACAACACCGACAGCCAGTCGCGCCAAGGGGACGACCGCGACTGCGCAAGCGCAGCGTTGGCCGGTAAAGCGTGCAGATCGTTCATGGGATAACTCCACAGTCATGAGTGGCGCCATTCAGGCCGATGTCGGCAGGGTTATGCGTGCAACCGGCCAACACCAGAACCCACAGCCAAAAGCAGCCTTCGTGTCATGGCGTACGTCTTCTGTCAGCGCTGCGGAGCCACCATCCGAAAGCGGATATTGATTTCGTTGGACACCACCGTATCCGCCCACTCGCCCTCGCCCATCTTGAAGTCGTCGCGCTTGAGCACCAGTTCGCCATCGAAGATGCCGACGTTGTTCTCGGATTTCAGCAGCACCGGCACCTTCACCACACGCGTCTGGCCCCTCAGGGACAGCTTGCCGGTGAACGTGTAGCGGTTATCGCCGAGGGCTTTGACGGCGGTCGATTCGAAGGTCGCCACTGGGTACGCCGATGTATCGAACCATGCCGGTTTGTTCAGTTCGGTGTTGGCGTCGTCGCTGCCGGCGTCGATGCTTTTCAGGTCGATGGTCAGCGCGGCGTGGGCGGCACCGGGGTTGTCGGTGTCGAAATCGAGATTGGCCTCGAACTTGCCGAACGTGCCGTAGTTCCTCGACCCCATCTGCTGATAGGTGAAGCTCAGGGTGCTGGCCTTGGCGTTCACTTCCTTGTATTCCACGGCTCCGGCGAACGGCACCAAGCCCAGCACCAACAGGCCGGCCAGAGCGACGCAACGCGCGGATCGAAGGTTCATGGCGCTCTCCGGGAGGGCTCCCGCTCTGAGTGGGCGTGCCGCACACGAAAGGCGGCACCAGATGCACTAAAGCAAACAACGGGCGCTTCTTCCACTGCATGGGTTGATTTCGAGGTTATCCGCACGCCTCGCGCTGCCACGCCCGCTGCAACAGGTCGATCACCTCGGCGTCCGAGGTCTGGGAAAAGTCCATGTACCAATGGCCAATCGAGGTAAACCACTCGGGCATCAGCGGGCAGACCAGCTCATCCACCTCATGGCGCAGCGCTTCTGCCGTTTCGATCGGCGCCACCGGCACCGCAACCACGATGCGCGAAGGTGCCTGCACGCGCAGCGCCTGGATCGCGGCCTTCATCGAGGCGCCGGTGGCCAGGCCGTCGTCGATCAGCATCACCACCTGATCCTTGAGCGCCACCGCCGGCCGGGTGCCACGGTAAACCGTTTCGCGGCGCAGCAGCTCGCGGGTTTCCCGATTGACCACGGCGTCGAACGCGGCGCGATCAATCGGGTGCGCGCGCAGGGCTTCTTCGTTGCGAATCAGGATGCCGCCGCTGGCAATCGCGCCCATCGCGTATTCGGGGCGGGATGGCACGCCGAGCTTGCGCACCAGCATCAGGTCCAGGCGCACCTTCAGCGCCGTGGCCACCTCATAGGCCACCGGCACACCGCCACGGGGCAAGGCCAGCACGATCACCTCGGGTCGGTTTGCGTAAGGCAGCAACGGCTCGATCAAACGCCGCCCGGCCGCGGCCCGGTCTTGCAGGATGGAATGGGCTAAGGGGCTCATGTGAACACCTCCGATCGATTTTGCGGCGAGGCCGCTTTGTGGCGAGGGGGCTTGCCCCTCCGTTCGCATTGCGCCTACACCAACCGCTCAATCTTCTGATGCTGCCACACCAGTTTGTAATACAGCGTCTGCAACGCCAGCATCCCCATATACGCCACCGGGAATGCCATCCACACCCCTTGCAGGCCAAACTTCGCATCCAGCAGATACGCCGCCGGCAACTGGATCCCGACCACGCAGACAATGGAAATCGCCACCGGCACCATCACCGTGCCGCTGGCGCGCATGATGCCGCCGATGATCGCCTGAAAGCCGAACACCAGCAGGCTCCAGAGCATGATGTGCAACAGGTGCTGGGCCATGCTCAATGTCGCTTCCTCTGTAAGAAAAGACGCGAGCAGCCAGTGCGACAACAGGTACCCCAACAGCACCAGACCACCGGTCAGGCATACGTTGATCATCAACCCGGTCTTCAGGATCGGCCCGATGCGCTCCGTACGCCCGGCCCCAATCGCCTGCGCGCCGAGGATCGACGCGGTAATCGCAATCGACAGCGCCGGGAACTGCACGTAATTGACGATTTGCGTCACCGCGCCATAGGCCGCCGTCGCCTGCGACCCGTGCTGGTTCACCAGCGCCAGGATCACCAGTTCCGACAGCGACAACACCACCATCTGCAACCCGGTGGGCAAACCGATGCGCAGCACTTTGGCGAGAATCGCCCAATCAAGCTTCATCGACGCAAAAAACTCCCGGTCCGGCGCCAGCGGGTGGCCCTTGCCGATCAGCCGCCACGCCAGCAACCCCATCGCCACCAGGTTACCTACCAACCCGGCAATCGCCGCGCTCTGGATCCCCATCGGCGCAAACCCCAACCAGCCGCGAATCAACGCCGGCGTCAGCGCCAAGCCGACCATCGTCGACACCACCAGCGCCAACAGCGGCGACAAGGTATCGCTGACCCCGCGCAGCAATTGGGTGAACAAGACAAACACCAACAGCGACGGCATGATCCACAACATCACATGGGCATATGCCACGGCGTCGTCGAGCACATCCGCCGGCGTCCCCAGCCCCTGCAATGCCGACCGCGCGACCAGACTCCCCACCACCGCCGCCACCAGCCCGATCAACACACCCAGCAATACCGTCGCCCCGGCAATCGCCTTAACCAAATGCGTCTCGCGCGCGCCCCATGCCTGCCCGATCAGCACCCCCGCACCCGCGCCGAGGCCGATCACCAGGGCGATAAAGAAAAACACGATGGGAAACATGCCGGACACGGCCGCCAGCGCCTGAGTGCCGAGCATCTGCCCGATGTAGATGCTGTTGACCGTGCCGGACATCGATTGCAGGAAGTTCGACAGCACCATCGGGGCGAGGAAAAACAGGTAGGTTTTCCAGAGCGGGCGTTGGGTGTTGGGGGTTTGCATGGGCGAAGGTCCATCTCGACGGCAGGAGCGATGAGTAAGGATAGCGTGGGTGGCTGAAACCAAGGGGCGTGAACATCTCAGGTCTGTGTTTATATTTCCAGCGATGTGAGGGGCAAGGTCTGAAGTTTTATCGTCGTGGGTCCTACATGAAGATCGGAATGTCTCACCTTCCGGCGCTGATCCCGTGCGGCTTATAGTCGGTGCCGTCGTCCACATGGCGATTCAGGTTTGGCGACCTGATCATAGAGAATGCGAATGCTATCGGCTTCATTGCAGGTATCATCGCACCCGCAAAGCCGCCGTTATGGCGGCTGTGCGCGGGAGACCTCCGGGTCTGCCGGTTTTCTCTATGCCGGTTCGCCAACCTGCGCACAGCTGCCACCCAAGCGTTTGGCGACGACTGCGTGACGGCTTTTAGCCAATCAAATAGAGACCCTCACGATGAATCGATACATGCCCCTCACCGGAATCGACCTGGTTCCGGCCTCCCTGCTCATCGACACCCAAGCCCCACTTGATGTCCTGCAAGCCATGGCCGACTACCGTATTCGGACCGTCACGCAGGTACTGGAAAACATCGCCTACCGATCCGAACTCGGTTGCGACACGGTCGTGTTAGAGGACTTTTCCAAACTGCTGGTCATTCCGTTGCGCGATGGCTGCGATTTGATGGATGTGATTGGGCGACGGTTGCGGGCGCAGGCTGCGCAGTGACTGCATAAGTGCCGAGGGCACCTGCGCTCTTCTTTGGTCCTGAATCAGGTTTACACCTGTTTCAGGACTGGATCACTCGGATGACCATGGCGGCGGCAACAAAGATTGCAAGCGCCAGCCCGGCGCCGATGCTGAACGGCACCAAACCGGAGCGGATCGCGTTCGGTTCAGGCCGGCGCATCTCTTCGGCAAACGCTGCAACGTCGCGGTGCAGTTGTTCAATGCTGGATTGATTCGTGGGTTGTGTGGACATGCTGCTAATTCCTGTCGGCGTTATAGGGCGAGCCTGCTGTGGCGAGTACGGTTGCTCATAACTTCGCCCAAAGACTGACAGCCGCGACGATAGCGGTCACCATACCAGCCCCCACCGCGATCGGGTACCAGAAGGTCTCTTGCCTGAGCTTGCGTTCTTCTACCGTAAGTTTTCGGGTTTCGGCCATGAACCTTCGAATTTCGACTTGCAGTTTATCGAGTTCAAGATTTTCGCGGTCGTTTTGCAGCATGGATCTTCCCTTCGGGCTTTGCTGTTCAAAAGGTCTCACCGACGTCGGGTGTGCCCATTTCTGCCCTTTCAATATTTCCCGTTTTTTCATATTCGCAATAGCGGGCGTTTGCTGGCGACGTTGTAGGCAACATCCGAGGTTTTTGTGAGGGATACGCAGCGCTCGGCGTATGTTTTTAAAAAGTAGGAACCGTGATTGGCATGAACAATTTTTCATTGTCTCACTCACAGCCTTACATCCCTTGATGCAGATACCTCGCCTCAATCCGAACCAACGCTTTGTTCTCAATCTACTCACAATTCCATCACATTTCGCCCGATAGCCTTGCCATTCCAGTCGCATCCCCGTCATCACGGCGAGCGCAATGTGCGAAACAGTCATGAACAATTCGTTAGTCAGGTTTCTGAAAAGTGACCGCGGTGCGCTGATCCTGCTACTGGGCGTATCGGCGTTTCTATTGCTGTTCGGGTTGGGTGCCCGTGAGTTGTGGGGCGCGGAGACGCGCTGGGCGAACATCGCATTGCAGATGCTGCAAACCGGCGATTATTTCGACCCTTACCTCAAGGGCATGCCTTATTACGACAAACCACTGCCCTCCTACTGGCTGATTACCGCCACGGCCCATTTGATGGGTGGGCTGGGGCACTGGTCGCTGCGTTTGTCTTCGGTACTGGCGGCGTGGCTGAGTGTCTGGCTGGTGTACCTGATTGGTGAGCGGCTCTACCGCAAAGGCACCGGCCTGATCGCCGGCTGGTTTCTGGCGACGACGTTCTTTTTCATGTTCTGGGCGCGGGTTGCCACGGCGGACGTGCTGACAGTGTGCGGTGTGTTGGCGGCCGTCTGGTGGTATTGGCGGGGGCCGGACGATACGCGACTGAGTCGCTACAGCGGGTTTTTCCTGATCCTGGCGCTGACCTCGCTGTTCAAGGGGTTGATTGGCTTCATCCTGCCGGGGCTGATGCTGTTGCCGCACCTGCTCAGCGAGAAGCGCTGGAAGCTTCACCTCAACCCACGGCTGTTCCTGGCAATGCTCGTGGGCGGCGTGGTGTACATGCTGCCGTTCCTGCTGTCGCATCGCTATGGCACGCCGACCTATGGCCCGAGTGGCCTGGCGCTGGTGTTTCAGGAGAACGTGGTGCGTTTCTTCAAGCCGTTCGACAACATCGGGCCGATCTACACCTACCTGCTTTACCTGCCCGTTTATACCCTACCCTGGGCACCGTGCTGGATCCTCGGCCTATGGGTGGCCGTGCGCAGTTGGAAGCACACCGAACCCAATGTTCGCTGGCTAATCCTGGGGCTCGGTTTGTTGTTCGTGTTTTTCACCGCCAGTGGCAGCCGGCGCAGCTATTACGTGTTGCCGCTGGTGCCGTTCGCGCAGTTGCTGGCGGCGTGGTGGGTGACCGGGCGCGTGGCGGCGCGCGAGGCGGCCGGCAAAACCAGCGGGCCGGGTTGGACCAAGGGGATTGCCGGGTCGGCCGGGTTTCTGTTTCTGGTGCTGGGGGTTGTCTATCCTTGGACCAATGGCGGCAAGGGCGGCGTCCAGCAATTCACCCAGGATGTGCGTGCCGAAGCCATCAAGACCGCGCCGTGGAATGAATGGCGCATGGTGCTGGTGGATGTCGACAACAAGTTGCCGATGTACCTGCAGAATCACGGCTCGCCGTTCTACTACGTGCTCCCGGATTCGGACATTCCACAAACCGGGGACAGTGCAGCGTTGATGGCGTGGCTGGAACAAAAAACCGGCGAAAAGTGGAACCCCGAACGCACGATCATCGTCGAGCAGTACAAGAACATTAAGCAGCTACCGCTGGCGTATCTGACGGCCGACCATCAGCTGATCACCAGCAAACCGAACAATGGCGCGCGGTTGTTTCATTCAAAGGAAAACGGCAGTGCGGCGTTTGTTCCTAATGGCAAAGCATTGGATAACCCAATGGCGGGGCAAATTGCAGACGGTGATTGAGAGCCTCAGCGAAACATGGGGCCAAGGGCGCCTGATGGGCGCCCGCTTTGGATTCGCTGCCGACTGATGTTCCAGAGCACTGCGGATTATTCAAACAAAATTGTGAAATAAAATGTGAAGCCTGCTTCGTAAAAAAAGCTCTCACATCAAATTTAGCCCAATAAATTAAAGCTTGATCGGCGATTGTCTATGTGAAATAAAATGTGAAGGTACTCCTGGCGATTGAAACTCCTATGTCCTTAATCACATCGAAATCCTGGTTGGACCCGGTTCTCCCGGAATCGCTGCCCCCTTCGATCATTGATCTTGCCGATGCGTTGCCCAGAAAGACTCAATTTCTAGCCGGGCGACTACCACCTCAAACCGCTGCACGACTCGGCCGTCTCCTGCAAATCACTAATACGTACTACTCGAACCTGATCGAAGGGCAATACACCGAGCCCGCCGATATGCAGAAAGCACAAACGGCGCCCGTCAAAGATCGCAAGCAGTTGAGAAGCCTGGCAATTGAACAAATGGCGGTGCAAGCCTTGTTCGAACGGGCACTACGCCAGCGTGGCCCCTTTACCTGGAGCGCCCTGTTCGCACCTGAGTTCGTCAGCGCTGCGCACGACCGGTTATTTCGCGGCGCCAGTGACGCAGAACGCACACTGTCAGATGGCTCAATCATGCAGCCCGGCCTACTTCGTTCGGTCACGAGACAAAACGTGGTCGTCGGCAACCATGACGCGCCGGACGCTTCGGCTGTCGAAGCGATGTTGCGACACCTTCAGTCAGGGTTTGGCCGGCAGACGGATCCTCGCCGCCAGCTGATTTCTTCGCTGGCCTACCATCATCGGCTTGCCTGGGTTCACCCCTTTGCCGACGGAAATGGTCGAGTGGCGCGGCTGATCACTCATTTGCAGTTGGTGCATCTGGGATTGCAGCCAACCCTCTGGTCATTGTCTCGCGGCCTCGCACGACGGCATCAGGATTATTACAGCGCCCTGGCCATGGCTGATCGTGCACGGGAAGGCGATCTGGACGGAAGAGGTCAACTGTCCCAGCGACGTTACTTCGAATTCATAGAGTTCATGCTGCAGGTTTGTCACGACCAGGTCGACTATATGATTGCCGCCGTTGACCCTGCCCGGCTGCGCGAGCGCGTGTTACGTGCGTTTCGCTACAACGAGAGACTTCTACAGCAAGGCATCCGTCCGGAAAGTGCACCCGCGATTATTGCCCTGATCACTCAGGGCAGTTTGCCGCGCAACGAAATAAAAACCTTCACCGGTCTGACACCCCGCCCGGCAATCGACGAGTTAACCCGGCTGGTAAAAGTCGGCCTGGTAGAAAGCCGCACACCAAAATCCAGAATTGTGACTCCCGGCCTCCCCGCGTGGTTTGCTCAGGATATTTTTCCGGACCTGCACCGGCGGTTTCAGTAGTTCATCGCACCCGCAGTATCGCCAAGTTATTGCAGAGGCGCGCAAACCCACTGGTCGCCGCAACATTGCTCTATAGATTCATTAAAACTACATTCGAATCTGTAGATTCAAATGGAGCACGCAACCGTGGCCGTCCCCATCCAAGCCCAATCCTTCACAAAAAACCAGTGTGTCACCGGCCTGCGCGCTGCCGTGAGCATTCTGCAAAAGTGGCAGGCCAGCAGCGACCAGGCTTGTCGCATCTTGCGTATTTCCCGCAGCACCTACACCCGCGCCCGGCAACGTGACCCGCAATGGGCGGTGGCATTGGATGCGGACCAGATGCAGCGCATCAGTTTTGTGTTGAACATGCACGCGACATTGCGGCTGGTGTTCGATAACCCTGACAACGTGTATGGCTTTGCCTCGATGGCCAATGACAACGAATTTTTCAACGGGCGTTCGCCGCTGGCGATCATGGCTCAGGGCGACATGATTTCGCTGTATGAAACCTTCCGCCGCATCGACATGCTGCGGGGCGCGCAATGGTGATGGCGAGTGAGCTGGCGGTGTTTGCCGGACAGTCTTTGCAGGCTTATCGCCTGGTCAATTCGAAGTTTCCGCCGATTGCGTTGTTTGATGACGTGGCGGATGCGGATGAGTTCGAGGTGTTGTTCGAGATTCAGGCGTTGACCAATCCGCGCTTGAAGAATGAGCTGGGTCAGCTGGAGTTGATTGCGCGCAGCGAGATTCCGTTTGGCATTGCGGGTTGCTCGTATGCCATCGCACCGTTTACCCATGTCAATCCGGCGGGTTCGCGTTTCAGTGACGGCAGTTTTGGTGTGTTGTACCTGGCCGATTCGATGGAAGCGGCGCTGGCCGAGGTGCGGCATCACCAGGGCCTGTATTGGTCGAAGGTGCCTAGCCTGAACTATGAACGCTTTGTGTTTCGCGGGTTGGCCTGCGCGTTTGCCGAGGGGGGGATGAAGGACGCCACCGCCCTGCCGCTGACCGATCCGATATACGCGCCGGACGATTACAGCGCTTCCCGGCGCTTGGGCGGGGATATCCGGCAGGCCAGGTGTCCCGGTTTGCGGTATCACTCGGTGCGCCTGCCGGGCAGCCATTGCTGGGCGCTGATGACGCCGAGGCCGGTGTCATCGATTGTGCAGACGGCCCATTACGAAATGGTGTGGAACGGGCAGATCACCAGCGTGAGCCAGATCAGCGAAGCGTGATTGCCCTGCGGCACAGGAAAGTGGTGCTTTGATGTGCAGCGTTTCATCCATTGACTGCGTCGATAGTCACCATTGATTCAATGAAGTTCTCTTAAAAAATCCCCGGCGTAACATCAGCTCCATACCCACCCATAAGCCCCCCCGGAGCACACCCTCATGAAACGTCAAACCCTTCTCAGCATCGCTTTATCGATTTTCGCAGTAAACGCTTTCGCCGCTACCTCTGCCCAACCTGTGGTCGCTGAAGGCGGCTCGGATCGTCTGATTGAAAGCCGTGTCGCCGAGGGTGGTTCCGACCGCCTGATCGAGAACCGGGTAGCCGCTGATGGCTCCGACAAACTGATGCAGAACCGCGTTGCTGAAGGTGGTTCCGACCGTCTGATCGAAAGCCGCGCGGTCTGAATGCAGTGCTTCACCGCAGGACTCAACGAAAAGCCCGGCCTAAACCGCCGGGCTTTTTCGTGGCTCACTTTTTAATCGGCGTGACTAGCGTCGTTTCTTGCGTATCGAGGACGAACACCGCCAGCAGGCGTGCCGGTTGGATGTCGAAACCGAGCAGCTTTCCCTTGTAGGAGCAAGCTTGCTCGCGAAGGTCATTAACGATTACGCGTGATGCCTGATGAAACGCGGCGCTCTTGTGTGCTTCGCGAGCAAGCTCGCTCCTACAAGGTCAGGTGAGGTCGGCGAGGCTTTTACCTGGCAAAACTTGCACTTTGCAACGGTAGGCTAAGCTTTGAGCAACTCGTTGCTCATGATGCTCGGTTCTGCAGGTTTTGGTTTTTTCTGGAGAGCGTCTGCAACAGCTATTTCAGACAGGCCCCAACCTTTCACGCAGGATTGACGTGATGACAGAGCCCCTCCTCAGCTTTGATGCACTCAAGCGCGCCGCGGCTGCCGGCGAAATCGATACCGTACTGGTCTGCATGGTCGACATGCAGGGCCGGTTGGTCGGCAAGCGCTTTCAGGTCGAGTTTTTCATCGACAGCGGCCACGAAGAAACCCACTGCTGCAACTACCTGCTGGCCGATGACATCGACATGGAGCCGGTGCCGGGTTACGCCGCGGCCAGTTGGAGCAAGGGCTACGGCGACTTCGTGCTCAAACCCGACATGTCCACCCTGCGGCGCGTGCCCTGGCTGGAATGCACGGCACTGGTGCTGTGCGACGTGCTCGATCATCACCATCGCAAAGACTTGCCTCACAGCCCGCGGGCGATTTTGAAAAAACAGGTAGAACGCCTGCGCGAGCGTGGCTACACCGGCATGTTTGCCTCAGAGCTGGAGTTCTATCTGTTCGACGAAACCTACGAGGCGATCCACAAGCGCAACTATCACAAACCGAAAACCGCCGGCCATTACATCGAGGACTACAACATCCTGCAGACCACCCGCGAAGAGCCGGTGCTGCGGGCGATTCGCAAGCATCTGCAAGCCTCGGGCATTCCCGTGGAAAACTCCAAGGGCGAATGGGGCCCGGGGCAGGAAGAGATCAACATTCGCTATGCCGACGCCATGACCATGGCCGACCACCACGTCATCATCAAGCACGCCTGCAAAGAGATCGCGCAGTTGCAGGGCAAGGCGATCACCTTCATGGCCAAGTGGCGCTATGACGCCGCCGGTTCCAGCAGCCACATCCATAATTCGTTGTGGGACAAGAACGCGAAAAAGCCGCTGTTCTACGACGCCAAGGCCGAGTTCGGCATGTCGAAACTGATGCGTGCCTGGGTCGCCGGGCAGCTCAAGTACGCCAACGACATCACCTGTTTTCTTGCGCCCTACATCAACTCCTACAAGCGCTTCCAGGCCGGCACCTTTGCCCCGACGCGGGCGGTGTGGAGCCGCGACAACCGCACCGCTGGCTTTCGCCTGTGTGCCGAAAGCAGCAAGTCGATCCGCATCGAATGCCGCATCGGCGGCGCCGACCTCAACCCCTACCTGGCATTTGCGGCGTTGATCGCGGCGGGCCTGGCCGGTGTCGACGAAAAACTCGAGCTCACGCCGCCGTTCGAAGGCGACGCCTACCTCGATGAGCAGTTGCCGGAAGTGTCCAAGACCCTGCGCGATGCCAGCGCCGCCCTCAAGGCCTCCGCCATGTTGCGCGAAGCATTCGGCGACGAGGTGGTCGACCATTACGTGCACACCGCCGAGTGGGAACAGAAAGAGTACGACCGGCGAATCACCGACTGGGAATTGCAGCGCGGCTTCGAGCGCTATTGAGATGGCCATGAAAGAGAAGATTCAGCTCATCTCCCCGGTCGATGGCCGGGTCTACGCCGAGCGCGAGGTCGCCGATGCGCAGCAGGTCGAGCAGGCGCTGATGGCCGCGGCCAATGCACAGGCATTGTGGCAACGCCGCCCGCTGAGCGAACGCGCCGCTTACTGCAACGCAGCGGTGGACGCGATGCTGTCGATGCAGGCAGACATCGTGCCGGAACTGGCCTGGCAGATGGGTCGACCGGTGCGTTACGGCGCCGGCGAACTGCGCGGTTTTGCCGAACGCGCCCGGCACATGATCGCCTTCGCGCCGCAGGCCCTGGCCGCAATCGAACCCGAGCCCGTCGCGGGTTTTCGCCGCTATATCAAGCGCGAGCCGCTGGGTACGGTGCTGGTGGTCGCGCCGTGGAACTACCCCTACCTGACGGCGGTGAACACGATCATCCCGGCGTTGATGGCCGGCAACAGCGTGATCCTCAAGCACGCCTCGCAAACCTTGTTGGTGGGTGAGCGTTTCGCCGAAGCCATGCGCCGCGCCAAACTGCCGGAGGGACTGTTCCAGAACCTGCTGCTCAACCATGAGTCGACCGGCGCGATTATCGCGTCCGGGCGCGTGCAGCAAGTGAACTTCACCGGTTCCGTGGAGGCTGGCAGGGTCATGGAAAGCGCCGCCAGCGGGCAGTTTCTCGGCATGGGCCTGGAGCTCGGCGGCAAAGACCCGGCCTATGTCCGCGCCGACGCCAACCTTGAATATGCGGTGGAAAACCTGGTGGACGGCAGTTTCTTCAACTCCGGGCAAAGTTGCTGCGCCATCGAACGCATTTACGTCGACCAGACAATCTTCCCGCAGTTTGTCGAACGCTTCGCCGAACTGACCCGCCAGTACGTGTTGGGCAACCCGTTGGACGAAGCCACCACCCTCGGTCCGCTGGTGACGCCGGGCGCTGCATTTTTCGTTCGCGGGCAGATCGCCGAAGCGCTGGCACAGGGCGCGACGGCGCTGATCGATGCGCAGGCATTTGCTGCCGACGTACCGGGCAGCGCCTACCTCGCGCCGCAGGTGTTGGTGGATGTGACCCATCAAATGTCGGTCATGCGCGACGAAAGCTTTGGCCCGGTGGTCGGCATCATGCCGGTGGCCAGCGATGAAGAAGCCATAGCCTTGATGAACGACAGCGAGTTCGGGCTCAGCGCTTCGATCTGGACCCAAGACCTTGCCGCTGCCGAGCGTGTGGGCAACGAAATCACCACCGGAACGCTGTTCATGAATCGCTGCGATTACCTCGACCCGGCCCTGGCCTGGACCGGTGTCAAGCACAGCGGGCGCGGCGTCACCCTCTCGCCCTTGGGCTACGAACACCTGACCCGAGCCAAATCCTTTCATCTGCGTCACGAGGTGTAGACCATGAACCTGAGCGCAAACTGGAACTACCCCACAAGCATTCGCTTCGGTGTCGGGCGTATCGCCGAGCTGGCCGAAGTCTGTCGCAGCCAGGGTATCGAGCGGCCGTTGCTGGTGACCGACAGCGGCCTGGGGCGTGCGCCGATTACAACGGCGGCGGTAGAAGCCTTGCGCGCCGCCGGTCTGGGCGTGGCGTTGTTCTGTGACCTCAAGCCCAACCCGGTGGAAGCCAATCTTGCCGGCGGGCTCGACGCCTGGCGTGGCGGCCAGCACGACGGGGTGATTGCGTTCGGCGGCGGCAGTGGCCTGGACATGGGCAAGCTGATCGCCTTCATGAGCGGCCAGACCCGCCCGGTCTGGGACTTCGAAGACATCGGCGACTACTGGACCCGTGCCGACGACAGCCGCATCGCCCCGGTCATTGCGGTGCCGACCACCGCGGGCACCGGATCGGAAGTCGGCCGCGCCGCGGTGATCATCGACGAGCGCACCCACACCAAGCGCATCATCTTCCACCCGAAAATGATGCCGCGCGTGGTCATCAGCGACCCGGCCCTCACCGTCGGCATGCCGGCAAAAATCACCGCTGGCACCGGCATGGACGCGTTGTCCCATTGCCTGGAAGCCTACTGCGCCCCCGGTTTTCATCCACTGGCCGATGGCATTGCCGTGGAAGGCATGCGTCTGGTGGCCAGTGCACTGGTGAAAGCGGTGCACACGCCCTCGGACCTTGAAGCGCGCGGGCACATGCTCGCGGCGGCGGCGATGGGTGCCACGGCGTTCCAGAAAGGCCTGGGCGGGATGCACGCCCTCTCGCATCCGGTCGGCGCGCTGTACGACACCCATCACGGCATGACCAACGCGACGTTCATGCCCTATGTATTGCAGTTCAATCGCTCAGCCATCGAAGAACGCATCACACGCCTGGCGGCCTACCTGCGCCTGCCCTCGCCGGGGTTCGACAGTTTCCTGGCCTTCGTCCTCAAGCTGCGCAAGGACATCGGCGTGCCCCATACCCTGGTGGAACTGGGCGTGGATGACCGGCAGGCCGACCTGATCGCCGACATGGCGATTGTCGACCCTTCTGCCGGTGGCAACCCATTGCCACTGACCCGCGACGGCGTGGCAAAGATTTTCGACGCGGCACTGCACGGCCGTCTGTAGGCGCGAGCTTGCTCGCGCCTACAGAAAAACCAAGGTCGAGCCTACGGCGGCTCAGTTCGGCCTGTCCAAAACCTGAAGGGGCACACAAGATGAACCCAGCAAGCCAGCCAGGCACCGACGCGCACGACGAAGACGTCAAGGTGCTGCACAGCATGGGCTACGCCCAGCAACTCTCACGACGAATGGGGGTGTTCTCCAACTTCGCCATTTCCTTCTCGATCATCTGCATCCTCTCCGGTGGCATCAACTCGCTGGCCCAGGGCACCTCGGGCGCGGGCGGTATTTCCATCGGCATCGGCTGGCCCATCGGCTGCCTGATCTCCGGGGTGTTCGCCATGGCCATGGCGCAGATTTCCTCGGCCTACCCTACCGCCGGCGGGCTGTATCACTGGGGCTCGATTCTCGGCAACCGCTTCACGGGCTGGCTGACCGCGTGGTTCAACCTGCTGGGGCTGGTCACGGTGCTGGGTGCGATCAACGTCGGCACCTACTACTTCTTTTTCGGAGCCTTCGGCCCGGCGCTGGGCATGGAAGACACGACCACGGTCAGGGTGATTTTTTTGGCGATCCTCACGGGCCTTCAGGCCTTGTGCAACCACTTGGGGATCGGCCTGACGGCCAAGCTCACTGACTTTTCCGGCTACCTGATTTTCGCCACGGCGCTGGCCCTGACCATCGTTTGCCTGCTGTCGGCCCCCAGCTATGAATTCGCCCGGTTGTGGACCTTCAGCAACTACTCTGGCGAAGTCGGCGGCAGCGTCTGGCCGCAGGTGTCGAACGGCTGGATCTTCATGCTCGGCCTGCTGTTGCCGATCTACACCATCACCGGTTACGACGCCTCGGCGCACACCTCCGAGGAAACCCGCAACGCGGCCATGTCGGTGCCTCGCGGCATGGTCATGTCGGTGCTCTGGTCGTTGCTGTTCGGCTGGCTGATGCTCAGCGCCTTCGTGCTGATGCTGCCGAACATGGACGACGCCGCCAAGCAAGGCTGGAATGTGTTTTTCTGGGCCATGAATACCCAGGTCAACCCGACCTTGAAACTGGTGCTGTACGTGGCGATTTTCATCTCGCAGATACTCTGCGGCTTGGCCACGGTCACCTCGGTTTCACGGATGATCTTTGCCTTCTCCCGGGACGGTGGCCTGCCGTGCTCGAAGGCACTGGCCTCGGTCTCGCCAACCTTTCGCAGCCCGGTGGCGGCGATCTGGACCGGTGCTACCCTCGCCGTGCTGTTCGACTGGGGCTCGTCGGTAATCTCGGTCGGGGCGACGCCGGTGTACACGATCGTCGTGTCGTGCACGGTGATCTTTTTGTTCTTTTCCTTCGCGATTCCCATCGTCCTCGGCCTGTTTACCTACGGGACGTCGAAGTGGCCGACCATGGGGCCGTGGAACATGGGACGTTTCTGGTACTCGGTGTTTGCCATTCTTTCGATCCTGTCGATGATCATCATTTTCGTCATCGGCATCCAGCCACCCAACGATTGGGCGTTATACATCACCATCGGCTTCCTGGTGCTGACGGCCATCGTCTGGTTCGGCTTTGAGGCCCGGCGCTTCCAGGGACCGCCGGTGGGCGACATGATCGTGCGGCGCCAGGCAGAAATCGCCGCGGCGGAAGCGGCGTTGAACAAAAAATAGAGCACGCAATGATTTCCCTGTAGGAGCCGGCTTGCCGGAGAAAGCGTCGGGTCAGGCGGCATTGATGCTGGACATGCCGGCCTCTTCGCTGGCAAGCCAGCTCCTACAACGGATTGTGCTGTTCCGGGCTTTTTTGCAGGGCGATGATTTATCCTGTGCCCCTTGATTTCCTGCCTGAGACGACTATGCCCGCCCTCACCGCCCGCGAGGTCTACCAGCCGATGCGCGATGCCGCGCAGGGCATTTGTCCGTTCAAGCGCGTCAACGACGCTGGCGATTCGCCTCATGTGTTGGTCGATATCGACGGCTGGCGCCTGACGCTCGACGTCGAAGCCGGGCACCTGCGCCACTGCCTGCATGGGCAAAGCCCCGATGGCCGCGAATACGCATTCGAAATTGGCCAGCGCTTCGGCACCGACCCGGTGAGTTTGCTCAGCACCTGGGAGCTGGCCCGGATCGAGCGGTTATTGGCCTGAATCCTTCGCGCCCTATCGTTCCCTGGCCGCACTTGTGATAAACAAGCCGGAGTCCATTTTGCGTCCAAGGAGGTTCTGCCCATGCCCCGTTTCCCACGTCTGCCAAACTGCCTGGCCTGCGCCCTGTTCGGTCTGTTTGCTGGCGGCGCACAGGCCATCGCGTCGCCAGCGCCCGATGCCTTGCAGCCGTTGCTGGCGACGATGGATCAGCGTTTGTACTTGAGTGAGCTGGTGGCGCTGACCAAATGGGACACAGGCAAACCGATCCAGGACAGTGCCCGGGAGGCGCAAGTCATTGCCAGCGCCCGCGCGCAGGCGGCCCAACGCAAGCTTGACCCCGATGAGGTCACCGACCTGATCGCCGCGCAGATCGAGGCCAGCAAACTGGTGCAATACGGCCGGTTCGCGCAATGGCAAGCGGCACGCAAGGCGCCGGACACGCCACGCCCGGACCTCAACAAAGAAATCCGGCCAAAGCTCGATGCCCTGCAAAACCAGTTGCTCAAGCAATACGCCGCGTTCCAGCCTTACCGTAAAGACCCGAACTGCCCGCAATGGCTGGCCACCGAGCGCTCGGCGCTGATCAAGGATTACCTGCATGGCCAGGCGATGATTCGAGCGACCGGCGAGCTGTGCATTGTCGGGCGATAAGCGCAATTGAGCCGGGTTGAAACCCTCGCCAAAATGCTTCTTGGCCCGCTGTTGCTGGTGCAGGGCCTGTACACGCGACGGGTGACGCCCAAGCTGCCGGAGGCCGAAGGTGAACGTCAGGGCGAGGCTGGTAGCGGCGAGTTTTTGCGCCTGCTGATCATCGGCGACAGCGCTGCAGCCGGCGTGGGGGCCCTGACGCAGAACGAGGCCCTGAGCGGTAGGCTGGTCGAACGGCTGGCGGTTGACTACCAGGTGTCGTGGAAACTCCTGGCGCGCTCGGGCCTGGACGCGCAAGGGTTGCTCGACTGGCTCGAACATCATGCCGCCGAGCCGTTTGACGTGGCGCTGCTGTCGATTGGCGTCAACGACGTCACCAGTACCCTCGCCGTTGACCACTGGATCGCCCGGCAACAACGCTTGATGGCGCTGTTGAGCGACAAGTTCGCGGTGCGCCAGATTGTCGTGTCGCCACTGCCGCCAATGCACCTGTTCCCCGCCCTGCCGCAGCCGTTGCGCTGGTTCCTGGGGTTGCGGGCGCGGCGCTTCAACTCACAGCTGGCGGCGCTGGCAGCGCGCGTGGATCAATGTACGATGCTGACGACGCCGCTGGCTCCGGAACCTGGATTGATGGCCAGCGATGGTTTCCATCCGGGGCCACCGCTTTACCGGCAATGGGCCGACGATGCGGCCCGTGTGATCGACCAACGCTTTCGCACCACAACAATAAAAAACAGGAGTTGAAGATGTCTGAGCTGAACCTGAACCCTAATGTCGCCGCGTCCCTGAAGCAGTGGCACGCGATGATCAGCCGCAAGGACTTGAGCACCTTGCCCGAACTGCTCGCCCCGCAAGCGGTGTTTCGTTCGCCGATGGCGCACACGCCGTATCCCGGCGCGCCGGTGGTGTCGATGATCCTCAATACGGTGATGAACGTGTTCGAGGACTTTGCCTATCACCGCGAACTGGCGACGGCGGATGGCTTGAACGTGATCCTCGAATTCAGCGCCAAGGTCGGCGACAAAGCCCTCAAGGGCATCGACATGATCCGCTTCGACGAACAGGGCAAGATTGTCGAGTTTGAAGTGATGGTGCGCCCGCTCAGCGGCTTGCAGGCGCTGGGTGAAGAAATGGGCCAGCGTTTGGGTGCCTACCTCAAGGCCAGCAAAGCCTGACCCGCCGCAAAACCCTGTAGGAGCGGGCTTGCCCGCGAAGAGGCCGGGACATCCAGCATCAATGTCGCCTGATATACCGCCTTCGCTGGCAAGCCAGCTCCTACAGTGGTTTGCGCAAGGCGCCGGCACCGTGTGTTTTTGTAGGAGCGGGCTTGCCCGCGAAGAGGCCGGGACATCCAGCATCAATGTCGCCTGATACACCGCCTTCGCTGGCAAGCCAGCGCCTACAGGGGTTGTAAATAGCCTGGAAGCTTCACACCAATGGCTGATGGCTGGTCACGCAATGAATGCCGCCTCCGCCGGCAGAGATGGCGTCGACGTTGATCTGCACCACCTTACGCTCCGGGTAGAGTTCGGACAGCAAGTCGAAGGCCTTGACGTCGGCTTCCTTGTCGCCGAACTCGGGGGCGATGACAGCGCCGTTGAGCACGAAGTAGTTGATGTAGCCGGCGGCAAAGTCCGGGTTGTCCAGGGTGAACTCGCTGCTGCGCGGGTTGAGCGGCGGCGACAGGGTATGCACCTGCAGCGGGTGGCCATCGGCGTCGGTGGCGTTTTCCAGTATCTCCAGGTGGGCACGGGTGACCTTGAAGTCGTAGGACTGCGGGTCGTTGTCGAGGTTGGCGATCACCACGCCGGGTTTGACGAAGCGCGCATAGAAATCGACGTGGGCATCGGTGATGTCTTTGTTTTTGATACCCGGCAGCCAGATGATTTTGCGCAGGCCCAACCGCTGTTTCAGTTCAGCCTCGACCTCGGCCTTGCTCCAGTCGGGGTTGCGGTTGCGGTTGATCCAGCTGCTTTCGGTCATGATCCCGGTGCCGTGGCCGTCCACTTCGATGCCACCGCCTTCGCCCACCAGTGCGCTGCGCTGGTAAACCGCCTTGGCGTTTTCAGCAACCAGCGTCGCCAGTTGCGCATCCTCCTCGTGCTGCTGCTTGTTGCCCCAACCATTGAAGTTGAAGTCGACGGCACCGAGACCGCCGCTACCGTCCACGACAAAACTGGCACCGATGTCGCGCATCCAGATGTCATCCAGATCAGCAATCACGAAGGTGGTGTTCTTGCTGCCGCATTTGGCTTCGGCCAGTGCCCGTTCGCCCTGGCGACAGAACACGGTGACCGGCTCGTACTTGGCGATCGTGCGAGCAATCAAGCCCAGGGCGTCCTGCACATGGGGCGTGAAATCTTCCCAGATCGCGTCCTGCGCCCCGAAGGCGATAAACGCCCGTTGGTGCTTCTCCCCTTCATCGGGCATGTGCCACATGGCTTTGCCGGCCGCCCGCACTGGCAGGGCCGCAAGCCCCATGGACGCCAACGCGCCCAGCCCGGTGACTACTGAAACCTGCTTGATGAATGTACGACGTGTCGGCATGTAGGTTCCTGCAATAGAGGGGTGGTCGGCCCACCGGCCGACCGATATTCAATTGACTGTAGCGGTCTTGAACTGGGTCCAGGTGCGCATGCGTGCCCGCATGTCGCTCTGGGGAATGTCCTTGCCGGGAATCAGTCGCTCGTAGGTCGCCTCATCGAGGTAGATGTCCGGGTTGTTGCGCATGGCGGCGTCGACGTCCGGCCGCGCCTTGGCGTTGGAAGTCGAGTAGCCGGTGAAGTTGCTGATAGCGGCCATGTTCTGCGGGCGCATGACGAAGTTGATGAAAGCGTAGGCGTATTCCGGGTGCCGGGCGTCGACGGGAATGGCCATGGTGTCCATCCATACCGTGGTGCCTTCTCGGGGAATACGGTAGTGGAACGCGGTTTTCTTGCCGGCACCGTCGGAGGCGCGCTGGGCCTGGGTCATGTCACCGCTGTAGCCGAGGGACATGCACAGGTTGCCGTTGACCAGGTCGGTCACCGGTTGCGACTGGAACTTGCGAATATACGGCCGCACCTTCATCAGCAACTCGCTCGCCGCCGCCAGGTCCGCCGGCTTGGCGCTGCGTGGATCGCGACCGAGGTAGTTGAGCACCACTGCCAGCACCTCGTCCGGGGAGTCGATCATCGAGATGCCGCAGTCGGCGAACTTCGCCGCCAGTTCCGGTTTGAACAACATGTCGAGGCTGCCAACCGGTGCGTCCGGCGCACGCTGGGCGATCTGCTCGGCGTTATAGGTGAGACCGATGGTGCCCCAGGTGTACGGCACAGTGGCTTTGCTCGAATGCTCATAGTGCGAATGCAGCTTTTGCAAGGCGGGTTCGATGTCGTTCAGCGCCGTGAGCTTTGATTGATCCAGCGGTTGCAAACTGCCGGCGCGCATCAGGCGTTCGGCCACCGTGTCGCCGGGAAAGATCAGGTCGTAGCCGCTGCCACCGGCGAGCATTTTCGCTTCCAGGGTCTCGCTGCCGTCCATCACGTCGTAGATCACCTTGATCCCGGTTTCGGCGGTGAACTTGCTCAGCGTGTCTTCGGCAAAATAATCGGCCCAGTTGTACAGCCGCAGGGTTTTTTCTTCGGCGTGCAGCGCCGGCACCGCGCAGGTCAGCGCCAGCCCCATGGCCAGGCACAGCTTGTTGATCGTGTTCATGTCACACCCCTTCGGTTGCCCAACGTGAATGGATTTGACGACCGTCCTGGGTCAACAAGGCGCCGTACATCTCCGGACGGCGGTCGCGGTAGATGCCCCAGGTCAGGCGGTCCTCGCGCATCGCC
Source organism: Pseudomonas sp. NFX15 (assembly GCF_049132105.1). Taxonomy (NCBI): domain Bacteria; kingdom Pseudomonadati; phylum Pseudomonadota; class Gammaproteobacteria; order Pseudomonadales; family Pseudomonadaceae; genus Pseudomonas; species Pseudomonas sp. NFX15. Next base: position 31,334 of record NZ_JAFMPV010000018.1, on the reverse strand, counting down.
GCCAGGTCCAGGCTGTGGACCAGCACGCCGGTGCTGTCACGGTCGGCTTCGGCGAGCATTTTGCCCTTGTGGTTGCAGATGAATGACGAGCCATAGAAGCTCATTTGCAAGGTCGGATCGGTGGTCGCCGCTTCCCGGCCGACACGGTTGGCCGCCACCACCGGCAGCAGGTTCGCGGCGGCGTGGCCACGCATGGTCATCTGCCAGTGATCGCGCGAATCGAGCGTTGCGCAACCCGGCTCGGAGCCGATGGCCGTGGGGAACAGCAGCACTTCAGCGCCCATCAACGCCAGGCAACGGGCGGTTTCGGGGAACCACTGATCCCAGCAGATGCCCAGGCCGATGCGCCCGAACGCGGTGTCCCAGACCCGGAAACCGCTGTCGCCGGGGCTGAAGTATTCCTTCTCCTGGTAGCCGATGGCGTTGGGGATGTGGGTCTTGCGGTACACGCCCAGCAAGCGCCCGTCGACGTCGGCCACGCTCAACGAATTGAAGTAGGCATTGCCAGCCTTTTCGTACCAGCTCAGCGGCAGCACTACACCAAGCTCTTTGGCCAGTGCGGCGAAGCGTTTGAGTACCGCGCTGTCGCGATACTCCTCGGCCAGTGCCAGGTGCTTGTGGTGTTGCTCGATGCAGAAATACGGCGTGGCGAACAGCTCCTGCAACAGGATCACCTGTGCGCCCTTGGCCGCCGCTTCGCGGACCAGTTGCTCGGCCTGATCGAGGTTGTGTTTCAGGTCCCAGGTGCAGGGCATCTGGGAGGTGGCGACAGTGAGTAAGGTCATGGCTTCAACCCTCCACTGGCCAGGCCGGCTGTTGCTGGGTGATGCAATGCACCCCGCCACCGCCATGGGCCAGATGGTTGATCCGCACCGGCACTACTTCGCGTCCGGGGAACGCCTGCGCCAGAACCCCGGCGGCCACCTTGTCGGCGTCGATGCCGTAGGCCGGCATGATGATCGCCCCGTTGACGATGTAGAAGTTGGTGTAGGAGGCGCAGAACACTTCGGCTTCGGTGTCGACCGCATCGGTGGCTTCGTAGAGTTCGATCAATTCGAAATGACGGCCCTGAGCGTCGGTGGCCAATTGGAGGGCACGACGGTTTTCTGCTGCGACTTTTGCGTACACCGAGTTTTTGTCGTGGGTGGCGTCCACCAGCAATACGCCAGGGCGAGCGAAGGCGCACACGCCATCGACGTGGCCGTCGGTCATGTCGCCGGTCACGTAGTCCGGATCGCCGGGCAGCCAGATGGTTTTCTTCACGCCCAGCAAGCGATTGAAGATCTCTTCGATCTCGGCCTTGGTTACGCCCGGGTTGCGATTGGGGTTGAGCAGTACCGATTCGGTGGTGATCAGCGTGCCCTCGCCGTCGACATGAATCGCTCCGCCTTCGTTGCTCAGCGCCGTGCCGAAACACTCCAGGCCCAACTGATTGAGCGCGCGTCGGGCCAGGCTTTCGTCCAGATCGTGGGCCGACTTGCCGCCCCAGGCATTGAAGCGCCAGCTGACACCGGCCAGGCCTTGTTGCGGATGGCATACGAAGCTCGGGCCGGAGTCGCGGCACCAACTGTCGTTGACCGCCAGTTCGATCAACTCAATGTTTGGCCCGCACAACGCTTTGGCGCTGGCGATGGCCGACGGATCGACCACCAGCTTCACCGGTTCGAAGCGAGCGATGGCGTTGGCCACCCGGGCGAAGTCTTCCTGAACCTGCGGCAACGTCACCCGCCAACCGGACTCCCACAGGGGCTTGTTGTGCGGCCAGACCATCCAGGTCGCGGCGTGGGTGACCCATTCGGCCGGCATCGTCCAGCCACTGTTTTGAATTACGTTCTGCTGCATGACAAGCACCTCTGAGTTAAGTCATTGTGTTCAATGAAAATCGCCTTGGCGGTCTTGGCATGCATGCTACGGTCGGTAAAAACGGGCAAACAAACGATGGATTTTGCGGGCAACTGATTAGAGGAACTTATCGATATGCTCAAACACTGGCCGCCCCTCAGCACCCTGCGCGGCTTCGAAGCCGCCGCCCGCCTGGGCAGTTTTCACAAGGCCGCCGAAGAGCTGCACCTCACCCAATCGGCGATCAGCCAGCAGATCCGCAGCCTCGAGGCGTACCTGGAACAACCGCTGTTCTATCGCAGCGGCCGCAGCGTCAGCCTGACCGATGCCGGGCACGACCTGCTCAGCACCACCCAGGCGTTGTTGCAGCAACTGGCAGTGGGCATTCGCCGGTTGGGGCAGTACCAGAAACCCAATCAACTGGTGCTCAACACCACCCCGGCGTTTGCCCGGCACTGGTTGTTGCCACGCTTGGGAGAATTCCGGCAGCTGCATCCGCAGGTCGATCTGTGGATTTTCAGCACCGATGAAGTGCCGGACATGGCCAGCCAGACCATCGACCTGGCGGTGCGCGACGACATCAGCTCGCAGGCCGAATGCAGCTTCAAGGTGCTGCACGCCGACCGCCTCTTTCCAGCGTGTCACCCGAGCCTGTCGGCCGTGCCGATAGAACAGCGCACGACGTTGCATGGCGAGCGCGAGATGGACTGGAGCCACTGGGCGGTGGAATCGGGGATTGATGTGGGGCAAAGGGATCAGGGGTTCAATTTTTCCGATCCGGGGTTACTGCTGGACGCGGCGTGCAGTGGGCTCGGCATCGCGCTGGTGAGCCAGTTGCTCAGTCGGCAGGCGCAGGCCACCGGGCTGTTGCAGCCAATGGTGGAGCAAACCATTCGTGGCCCGAACTGGGCACTGCTGACCCACCGCGACAGCGAGAACACCCCGATGGCGCGGGCCTTCACCGAGTGGTTGGTGACTAATCTGACGTGATCATTGCGCCGCGAAGGTTTGCAGGTAGGCGAGCAGGTCCTGGATTTTTTCCGGGTCGCTCAGCCCCCAGAAAATCATGCGGGTGCCGGGCACGACCTGCTTCGGCGCTTCGAGGTAGGCGGTCAGGGTTTCGCGGGTCCAGACCAGGTTGGCGGCTTTCATCGCATCGGAATACACGTAGTCGGTGGTGGTGGCGGACTGGCGACCGATCACCCCATTGAGTTGCGGGCCGAAGAAGGCACGGGCCGATTCACCGATCTGATGGCAGCCGCTGCACAGGCGCTTGAACACTTTCTCGCCGGCTTGGGCATCGCCTTCGGCAAGAGCGGGCAGACTGGCGGTGAGTAACAAGGCGAGGGTCAGTGCGGCGAGGTTCTTCATGGTCCGGTTCCAGTCTGCGAAGGCTCGCTATTGGAACATGTCTTGCGCATTTGCCGTAGGCGCGAGTGTGTTGCGAAGGCCTCTTCGTTGGCAAGCCAGCGCCTACAATTGATTGGTGCCGCCACGCCCCCCTGTAGGAGCTGGCTTGCCAGCGAAGGCGGTGTGTCAGGTGACATCGATGCTGAACTTGCCGGCCCCTTCGCTGGCAAGCCAGCTCCTACGGGGGATCTGTGCATTGCTTATTTTTTTCGCGGGAGGTATTGAGTGCCACGGCGGCCTGGATCAACGCCTTGATCTGGCGAACCCGGGCCAGGGTGTACGCTACGGGGGTCGGGCATGGGTTTACCTCTGCTGGCGGGTTGTCAGTGTTGGCTCATCAATCCATGCAGCACACCGAAGCGCAAACCCGGTTCAGACGCGATCATATGGGTGATCCCGAACACCTTGAACGCCGCCAGCATCAACACCAGGCCGCCGGGCAGAATGCTCAGGCGATGGGTGGGCAAACCCGCCAACTTCAGGTGTTTCACATGCCTGACTTCCAGCAACCGCAACGACAGGCGCAACAGGCCGCCGTAGGTGATGCCGCTCAGGCCGTCATCGTTCAGGCCATTGGCCTTGAGCACCTTGGCCAGCATTCGCGCGGTGCCGGATGAACCGATGGCTTGCTGCCAGCCCATGGCGCGATAACGCCGGGCAATGCGTTCGAACTGCACCGTGGCGGCGCGCTCGGCCTCCAACAGCGCTTCGGCCATGATCCGCCCGCCATGGAAGTAATGCGCACCGAAGGTGCCGCTGCCGATGGCAATGCTCTCGGTGACCAGCAACTGGCTGCCGCGGCCGATGATCATTTCCGTGGAACCACCGCCAATGTCCACCACCAGCCGCGTGCTTTGCGCCGGCAAGGTGTGGGCCACGCCGGCGTAGACCAGTTGCGCCTCTTCGTGACCGGAAATGACGTCGATGCGGAAACCCAGGTGGCGCTCGGCACTCGCCAGGAACAGCGGCGCATTGTCTGCCTCGCGCACCGCACTGGTGGCCACCGCCCGCACCCGCCCGGCCTCGAAACCGCGCAGTTTCTTGCCGAAACGCGCCAGCGCCTGCCAGCCGCGATCCAGGGCCAACTCATCAAGCGCCCCACCCTGCAGGCCTTCGGCCAGCCGCACCGGCTCTCGCAGGGTTTTTACCTCCTGGATGACCATTTGCTGGTTGCGCCTCACCGACTGGCCAATCATCAGGCGAAACGCATTGGAGCCCAAGTCGATGGCGGCAAACAGGGGGGCGTCTTTCATTCGGGATTCCTTGCAAATCAACGGCCGGCGCACGGACGGCCGTCGGGCACTGAAGACGGATTGCGAGGATCTTGCCATGGCTTCGATGACACTCGGATGACACCTCGGCGCATCACCACTTCGTAACAAAGCGTGACTAGGATCGGCTGAGCCACCCACGACGCGAGTGTCCCATCATGCTTTCAACCCAAGACACCTTGATGCAGCGGATCCGCCGCGAGCTGCTGGATATCAGCGACGAAGAACTGGAACTGGAATTATCGGAAGACGGGCACAACCTCGACGCACTGTTCGATGAACACCTGGAGGATGGCAGCGAGAAGGACGCCCGGCGCCGCTACTTCGCCGAACTGTTTCGCCTGCAGGGCGAACTGGTGAAGTTGCAGAGCTGGGTGGTCAAGACCGGCCACAAGGTGGTGATCCTGTTCGAAGGCCGCGATGCCGCCGGCAAGGGTGGCGTGATCAAGCGCATCACCCAGCGCCTCAACCCTCGGGTTTGCCGAGTGGCCGCCCTGCCCGCACCCAACGATCGCGAGCGCACGCAGTGGTATTTCCAGCGTTATGTGTCGCACCTGCCCGCGGCCGGGGAAATCGTGCTGTTCGACCGCAGCTGGTACAACCGCGCTGGTGTGGAAAAAGTCATGGGCTTCTGCAATGACGACCAGTACGAAGAGTTCTTTCGCACCGTGCCGGAATTCGAACGCATGCTGGCCCGCTCCGGCATCCAGTTGATCAAGTACTGGTTCTCGATTTCCGACCAGGAACAGAACCTGCGCTTTCTCAGCCGTATTCACGATCCGCTCAAGCAGTGGAAACTCAGCCCCATGGACCTGGAGTCGCGCCGGCGCTGGGAGGCCTACACCAAGGCCAAGGAAATCATGCTCGAACGCACCCACATTGATGAAGCACCGTGGTGGGTGGTGCAGGCCGACGACAAGAAGAAGGCGCGCTTGAACTGCATCCATCACCTGCTCAACCAGATGCCGTATGAAGAAGTCGAACTGCCGGTGATCGAATTGCCGCAACGGGTGCGCCAGAAGGATTATTCGCGGGTGCCGGTGCCGCAGGAAATCATCGTCCCGGAGATCTACTAAAACGGAATGCAAGACCTGTGGCGAGGGAGCTTGCTCCCGCTTGAGTGCGCAGCACTCACAAGCTATTCGGTACGCCGGGAATTTTTTAGGTTGCTTCGCAACCCAGCGGGAGCAAGCTCCCTCGCCACAGGGAATCGATCACCCCGGAAAGTGGTGTCCTGACCAGCGGCCATCAAGCCGTCATCGAACTGTCATGCACTGGCCGCCATACTCCACCCATCCAATGCGTGCTTTAACTTTCTGCTGCCACTCCCGGCAGCTTTTTTTTGCCTCTTTCACTGGCGCGGGACTCGGGCGCGGTCTCCTGTAGGAGCTGGCTTGCCAGCGATGGTCGTTAACGATAACGCGTGTGAACTGGATAAATGCGGCGCACTTGAGTGCATCGCCAGCAAGCTGGCTCCTACAGTTTCCCGGGATTGCGTGAAGAACCTTTTTTTTGCCTTGAATTTGGCTTAGAGGCATTCCTGCGCGGCGCGTTCGAAGCTGGTCGAGGCCAGCAGTTTGCGTTCGTACAGGAACACTTTGCCGCCATTGGAAGCTTTGTAGGTTTCCAGCACATCGTCCGCCGCCACTTTGCTCGGGACGACGATCCGGTAGCTGCGCTGGGTCTGCGAGACCGTGGGCGCCAACGCGTCATGTTGCAATTTCGGCACCACGCAATGGGTGTATTCCTCGGGCGACTTGCTGGTCTGCAAGGTCATGCTCGGGGCGTTCGGGGTGGCACAACCGGCCAGCAACAGCGAGGCGAAAGCCAGGGTCGGGGCAAAAAAAGTACGCATCAAAAAGGTCCTGAAAAGAAACACGGTGAATCGGCTCGCCCGCCGCTCAATGGGCGTCGGGCTTATTAATTGGCTGCTGCGGTCAATCCGGCTGATACCAGCGCCTTCAACGAGGCATCGAACTGTTTCAAGGCCGTCAGTTGCAGGTCGCGTTGTTGTTCAATTTGAGCAGCAATCTGCGGCGCGGCCTTGTCATGCACCCACACCGACGGCAGTTGTTTTTCCACCGCGCCTTCGGCCTTGCCGATGTATTGCAGGTGGGCGTCGTAGAAGCGTGCGGCGAAACGCGCCTCGACCCTGTCGTTACGCTGGGTCAGCAACTGGTTGTGGGTATCGAGCATCACCACCACATCCGGATGGGCCTGCACCAGGGCATCGAGGCTGTCGTAGACGGTCACCGACAAAAACGTGTTGTGCAGCGAACTCATCAGCCAATCGATGGCCAGGTCCGGGTCGGAGCTGTTGACGAACGCCTGGCGGATCCGCGAATCCAGCGCGTTTTTCGCACCGTTGACGGCCACCGAGTGGTATTGCTCGAGGTATTGCAGGTTTTCCACGGTGTTTTCGCTGTAGAGCACGCCGACTGTCTGCCCGTACTGCAAGTTGCCCTGGCTCGCCGTCAGCGGCGACAGATGGCAGGCAGGTGCGTCTCCGGCAAGGGCCGCCGGGGTCGATGTCACACTGCCCAGCAGCAGGGCAATTACAGCCAGTCGGGTCATCAGGTTCATCGCGCAGGTTCCTTGAGCAGCGTTTCGATGCAGGCGATTTTCCGCCTTTGCCCGAAAAACAGAACTTGCGATTCTTAATGGTCACTATCGACTGAACGAATAATGCGAGGCGATTGGCGGAAATTCACCGGCGAATGTCGAGCCGCGCGCTGTCGTTTTCAGCGGCCAGTCACTACAGTACCTGCCTGCTCCGACACTTTGATCAAGGAATGAAAATGGTCACTTGCTACCTGAAATACGTGCTCGACCCGTATCAGCTCGACGCTTTCGAGCACTACGGCAAGTTGTGGATACCCTTGGTGGAAAAGTTCGGTGGCCAGCATCACGGCTACTTTTTGCCGTCGGAAGGCGCCAACAATATCGCTTTGGCGCTGTTCACCTTCCCGAGCCTGGCGGCCTACGAGCATTACCGGCAGCAGTCGATGAGCGATCCGGAATGCATCGCAGCGTTCAAGTTCGCTGAGGAGAAAAAATTCATCCTCAGCTACGAACGCTCGTTCATGCGGCCGGTGTTTGGCGAACCGGCCCGCTGATTCAGCTGTTCTTCAAGTCCAGGCCATAGGTGTAGTAACCGGGGTCGCGCACCCAGCCCAGGGATTCGTAAAGGCGTTGCGCCGTGAGGTTATCGGTGGCGGTTTCCAGGGTCATGCCTTTGCCACCGGCCAGCGTCGCAAACTCGCGCGCGGTGTTCATCAGCAAGGTGCCGACGCCTTTGCCCCGGGCGGCGGGCGTGGTGAACAGGTCACCGAGCAGCCAGGTGCGGTGGGCATCGATGGAGGAAAAGGTCGGGAACAGCTGGACGAAACCGAGGTTTTCACCGTCGCTGTCCTGGGCAAGGAAAATCACCGATTCATCCCGGGCGAGGCGCTCGGCGATGAATGCACGGGATTGGGCCAGGTTCGACGGCTGCTGGTAGAACATCCGGTAGGCGTCGAACAGTGGGGCGATTTGTTCGATGTGTGATGCGTCGGCGCGCAGGGCCTGGATAGCCATGAGGGTGCTCCATTGCGGTCTCAAGGATTTACAGCCTAGCAATGGCGACGCGACCGCGATGCACTATTTTTCAACGAAGATCACCTGTAGGAGCCGGCTTGCCGGCGAACCGGGCGGCGCGGTGTGTCAGGTAGACCGCTTTCGCTGGCAAGCCAGCTCCTACAGGATTTTGTGTGGATCAGACGCGCACGTTGCGCCCCGGCAGCGTTGTGCGCTGGCTGTTTTCCCAGCCTTCGACCAGCCCCACCGGCACATCCGCGGATGGCAGCATCTTGATGCCACGCACCAGGTCGGACGCCCGTTCGGCGAGCATGATGGTCGGTGCGTTGAGGTTGCCGTTCGGCTCGGTCGGGAACACCGACGAGTCGATCACCCGCAAACCGGTAATACCGCGTACGCGCAGTTCGGAGTCGACCACCGCCATGTCGTCCTCGCCCATGCGGCACGAACCGCACGGATGGTAGGTGCTTTCCAGATTGTCACGGACGAAGGCGTCGAGGTCTTCATCGCTGGTCACCTGCGCCCCCGGGGCGATTTCGCCGTCGCGGAAGCGGTCCATCGCTTTCTGGCCGATGATCTCGCGGGTCAGGCGAATGCAGCGACGGAAACCTGCGCGGTCCTCTTCGCGCTCCAGGTAGTTGAAACGAATTTCCGGGTGCTCGTACGGGTCGGCCGAGCGCACGCGCACGTAGCCGCGACTCTTCGGTTTGTTCGGCCCGGTGAGCACCATGAAACCATGGCCCTTGATCGGTTTATTGCCGTCGTAGCGCATCGCCGCCGGCAGGAAGTGAAACTGGATGTCCGGCCAGCGCAGGCCCACCTCGGAGCGGATGAAACCACCGGCCTCGAAGTGGTTGGTGGCGCCCAGGCCATCCTTGAACAGCAGCCAGCGCAGACCGATCATCAACTTGCTCAGCGGGTCCATCTTGCTGTTGAGGGTCACCGGTTCCTTGCAGCCGAACTGGATGTACACCTCGGCGTGATCCTGCAGGTTCTCCCCTACCCCCGGCAGGTCATGGCGCACGCCGATCCCGGCCTTGCGCAAGACCTCCGCCGGGCCGATGCCCGAGCGTTGCAACAGGTGGGGCGAGCCGATCGGCCCGGACGAGATCAGCACTTCGCGGTTGCAATACACCTGCTGTGTCTCGCCGCCGTGGTCATAGATGACCCCGACCGCGCGCTTGCCTTCGAGGATGACCTGGCGGGTCATTGCGTGGGTGATCACCGTCAGGTTCGGACGGCCCATGGCCGGGCGCAGATAGGCGTTGGCCGTGGAGCAGCGCACGCCGTTCTTGACGGTCATGTGCATGGCCCCGAAACCTTCCTGCATGTAGCCGTTGCAGTCTTCGGTCTTGATGTACCCCGCCTCTGCCCCGGCTTCGACCCAGGCCCCGTACAGCGGGTTTTTCATGTGGTTGCCGTTGGTGGTGTGCAGCGGCCCGGTTTGCCCGCGGTAGCTGTCACCGCCCGACTCGTAGCTTTCGGCACGCTTGAAGTACGGCAGGCAGTTGCGATAGCCCCAGCCTTCGGCGCCGAGGGATTCCCACTCGTCGAAGTCCAGTGCGTGACCCCGGATGTACACCAGGCCGTTGATCGACGACGAGCCGCCCAGCACCTTGCCCCGTGGGCAGTGAATGCGTCGGCCGTTGAGGAAGGTTTCCGGCTCGGTTTCGTAGCGCCAATTGTACTTCTTGGTGTTCATCGGGATCGAGAAGGCGCTCGGCATCTGGATCACCACACTTTTGTCACTGCCGCCGAACTCCAGGACCAGCACCGACGTCGCCGGGTCTTCGCTCAGGCGGTTGGCCAACACACAACCTGCGGAGCCGGCGCCAATGATGATGTAGTCGTATTTTTGCGTGGTCATGACTATCTCCCGACCGTCGATTCTGTGAAGACCGGCAGTGGCTGCTGTTTGTGGGTCAGCGTGTCGCCGGTGGTGTATTGCGGAGAGGTTTTCTCGATCTGCTGGATCACCGCTTCTTCGCGTTTGAGATCGATCGAGCGGCTCAGCCAGTAGTAAGCCAGGCCCGAGACGATCAACCCGACCAGCCAGGCGATGTCGATGCTGCCCAGCGCCTTGGCGAGCGGGCCGACATACACCTCGCGCTGTTCGACGCCGTCGAAGATGTAGAAGAACGGGATCATCGAGACAAAACCGATGGCGTAGGCGGCGATACCGCGCAGCCCCCAGCTGCCGTAGATGTTGCCGTGGGGCATGAAGAAGTGCGGGATGGCGTAGCGACCCTTGCGCACGAAGAAGTAGTCGGTGAGGTTGACCGAGGTCCAGGGCACCAGGAAGTACAGCATCACCACCAGGTAGATCCCCAGCACCGACAGGCCTTTGCCGGAACTCTGGATGCTCAGCGCCACGCCCAGTTGCAACAGGATCACGAAGACGATGGCGAGGATGCGGGCCTTGCGGGTGGGTTCGATGTGTTTGATCGAGTCGACACAGGTCAGCGTGGTCAGCTTGGCGCTGTAGATGTTCATCGCGATCACCGGCAGGAACGCCAGGATGGTGATCACCACCACCGCCGTGCCCATCAGCGGCGATACGGTATTGCCGACTTGCCCGAGGGCCACCAGCACGTCAGTGGAATGCAGGTGATCGGCGAGCCAGCCGCCCACGGAAATCATCCACGCACCGGACAGCGAAGCACCGAGGAACACCACGGCGATCAGCTTGCCGCTGGAGGTGTTCTTCGGCAGGTAACGCGAGTAGTCCGATACATACGGCGCATAGGCGATGTTGTAGCTGGCGGCGGCCGCGAACTGCGCGATGAAACCGGTCCAGTTGAAACCCAGTGGCGCCGGGGCCACCTCACCAGGTGCCAATGCCGGCAAGACCGCGTCCGGCACCCAGCCCATCAGCACCGCCAACGTCACCAGGCCATACAGCGGCAGCGACAGGTACAACGCCCATTTGAAGCTGCGGTGCATCCAGTCGTGGCCGAGAATCGCCAGCACCGCCGCCGGTATCGTCACCGCCAGCGCAATGGCCCAGGGGTGAAAGCCGAACAGCGTGTGCAGCCCCTGCATCATCAACACCAAGTTGACGATGTTGAAGCCGGCGAAGACGAACAGCGTGGCGAGCAGCACCAGGATCACGCCGCGATAGCCAAACTGCGCACGGGACTGGATCATTTGCGGCAAGCCCAGGTGTGGGCCTTGCGAACCATGGAATGCCATGAACAGCGTGCCGAACATGATGCCCAGCGTGCCGGCGAGCGTGGTCCAGAGCGCGGTCAAACCGACGCTTGGGCCGACGAAGCCGATGGTCATGGTGAAGAAGGTGAAGTTGCCGAGAAACCAGAACGGACCCTGGCTGGCCAGTTTGTCGGTGCGCTCGCTCTCGGGGATGAAATCAATCGAATGCCCCTCGACGACGGATTTTTCGTCGAGGGCGGACACGCTCGTGGCGGACTTGGCGTTGGTGTTCATGATGGACTCTTATTGTTGGAAGATCATGACGAGAAAACCGCGTTCTTTTGGGTGAACGACGCCCAGGTGCCTCCATGCTGTTCCAAAAACCTGTAGGAGCCGGCTTGCCGGCGAAAGCAACAAGTCAGTCGATAAAACTGTTGAATGTGAGGCCGCTTTCGCTGGCAAGCCAGCGCCTACAAAGGCGGAGTCAGCCCTGACTCATGGCAGCGTGATCCATACCGCCTTGGTCTCGAGCAGGTAATCGAGCTGCTCGGCGCCCAGGTCCTTGCCGAATCCAGACTGCTTGTAGCCACCGAACGGCATCGACGGGTCGAGGGTGCCGTGGGCGTTGACGTAGACCGAGCCGGCCTTGAGGCGTGGGATCAGGCTGTGCACCTTGCCCAGGTCATTGGAATACAGTGCCGCCGCCAGGCCGTAAGGCGAGTCGTTGGCCAGGGCCAGTGCGTCCTCTTCATCGTCGAACGGTGCGGTGACCAGCACCGGGCCGAAGATCTCTTCCTGGACGATGCGCATGTCGTTGCGGCAATGGGCGAAGATGGTCGGCTCGACGAAGAAACCCGGACCATTGACCGGCTGGCCGCCGTAGACCAGTTGCGCGCCTTCGGCCTTGCCGGTTTCGATGTACTCGGTCACGCGCTGCTTTTGCAGGGCCGAGACCAAGGGACCGATGAAGCACTCCGGGTCCAGGCCCGGGGCCATTTTCAGGGAGCGCGTGTAGGCGATCAGTTCACGCAGGAATTCGTCGTAGACGCTGCTATGAATATAGGCCCGCGTACCGGCGTCGCATACCTGTCCCGAGTTGAAAAACACGCCGTTGGCGACCGCTTGCGCAGCGGCGGGAATGTCGGCATCGGCGCAGACGATGACCGGTGATTTGCCACCCAGTTCGAGGGTCAGGCGCTTCATGTCATCCAGCGCGGCACGGCCGACGGTCTGGCCGACCGGGGTCGAGCCGGTGAAGGTCAGTTTGTCGATGCCGGGGTGGGTGGCCATGGCCGCGCCGACCACGCTGCCACGCCCGGTGACGATGTTGATCACGCCGTCGGGGATGCCCGCTTCCTGCACCAGTTCGGCAAAACGCAGGGCCGACAACGAGGTCAGCTCAGCCGGTTTGACCACCACGGTGCAACCGGTCGCGAGCGCCGCGCCGAGCTTCCAGGCCATGGTTTGCAGTGGGAAGTTCCACGGCACGATGGCACCGACCACGCCCACTGCTTCCTTGCGGGTATAGGCCAGATAGTTGCCCGGCAGCGAAGGTTCGACGGTACGGCCGTGCAGTTTGGTGGCCCAACCGGCGAAGTAGCGCAGGGTATCGACGGTGCCCTGGATGTCGACGTCCTTGGCGAAGGCAACCGATTTGCCCATGTCGATGGATTCGATTTCTGCCAGTTCAGCGGCGTTCTGTTCGATCAGGTCGGCCAGGCGTTGCATCATGCGCTCGCGCTCGGCCGGTTTGGCCTGGCGCCAGGCGCCGCCATCGAACTGCGCGCGGGCCGCTTGCACGGCGCGGTCCAGGTCTGCGGTGGTGCCCATGGGAATGCGGGTGATCAGGCCTTCGGTCGACGGTTCGATCACATCGGAGGTCTGGCCGTCGCTGGCTTCGACCCAGGCACCGCCGATGAACATTTTCTGAACCTTGCTGAGGAAGGTCTGGGTGGCTTCGCTGACGCCGAATTTTTGCAGGTAACTCTTGACGATCGTGTCCATTTTTATTCTCTCTGCCCGGCAGTCAGAGCCTGCCGGGTCACTGGTTTCGATGTTCAGGCTGGCGTGGTTTCACTCTCGGCGGCGGCTCGCACCTTGCCCCGCTCGTGGAAGATGAAACCGATGCTGTTGAGCAGCAGTTGCGCGGCGAGGATCGAGGTCATGCCGGTCGGGTCGTAGACCGGCGCCACTTCCACCAGGTCCATGCCGACGATGTTGCCTTTGCTGCGCTTGGCCAGGGCCTGGATGATTTCCAGCACTTCGTAGTAGAGGAAGCCGCCGTGGCTCGGGGTGCCGGTGCCCGGGGCGATGGACGGGTCGAAACCGTCGATGTCGATGGTGATGTAGTAGTTGATGTTCTGCGGAATCAGCGCCAGCACACCCTCGACGCCGAGGCGACGCACGTCGCGCACCGAGAGGATTTTCGAGCCGGCTTCGTGGGCCGCTTCGTAGTCGTCGCGGTTGGACGACGACACGTTGCGGATGCCCATCTGGGTCATGCCGACAATGTGGTTCATTTCCGAGGCGCGGCGCAGCGGGTTGCCGTGGCCGTAGCGCACGCCGTGGCGTTCGTCGACGAAGTCCAGGTGCGCATCGAAGTGAATGATGTGGATCGGGCCGCGCCCTTCGAAGGCCTTGATCACCGGGGCGTGCACCGAGTGGTCGCCACCCAGTACGACGGGCATCACCCCGGCATCGAGGATCTTGCGCACCGCGTATTCGGTGTTCTTGTTGCTGGTGGCCATGTCGGTGTGGACGATGTCGGCATCACCGACGTCGACCATGCGCACGTCCGACGCGGTGAGGTACATCACGTCATCTTCGTGGTCATAGGCGCCGGCATGGCCGAAGGAAAACAGCGTCGATGCTTCACGAATCCCGCGGGGTCCAAAGCGTGCGCCGGAGCGCCACTGGGTGCCCATGTCGTTGGGCACGCCGAGCACTGCGACGTCGGCATCCAGCGCGTCCCAGTCGGTGCACACCGGGGATTTGCCAAAGGTGCAATGACCCACGAATGGCAGGTTCAGACGACCGGATTCATAACCGTTGTTCGACATTTCTAGCCTCTCCACTTCTTGTTATCGGCTTGGCGCAACTGCAAGGCGAGCGCCGTTGGAGAGACTATGGGCGCAGGTTTTCGTGGAAAAAATGCTAAACATCAGATACTCATATCGGCATTACCGATGCATCCACAAGCCGGAGGTTCAAGGTGATCCAGCTACACGATGTCGATCTGAAGTTGCTCAGGGTATTCGCCACGATTGTCCGCTGTGGCGGGTTTTCCGCGGCGCAAGCGGCGCTGAACGCCGGGCAGTCGACCATCAGCGAACAGATGACCCACCTGGAAACACGCTTGGGGGTCAAACTCTGCCAGCGCGGGCGCAGCGGCTTTCGCCTGACCGAGCAAGGCGTGGCGATTCATGAAGCGACCCAGCGCCTGCTATCGGCGGTGGAAAATTTCTGCATGGACGCCGACGTGCTCAAGCAGCACATCAGCGGCAAGCTCAACCTGGGGATCATCGACACCACCATCACCGACCCCGACTCGCCGATCCCGCGCACCACCCAACGCTTCGTTTCACGGGGCCATGACGTGCACCTGAACGTCTACGTCGGCACCCCGGCGGAACTGGAAGAACGGGTGCTCGACGGTCGCCTGCACCTGGCCATCGGGCACTTCCCGATCCATGTGCCGGGGCTGCTGCAATCACCGCTGTACCAGGAAGCGCTGGGTTTGTATTGCGGGCGACGTCATCCGTTGTACGGCAGCCAGGCTGAAGGCGAGGAATTGCTTGAAGAGGTTGCCGCGAGCCGCATCGTGGTGCGCGGCTACATGCAGCAATACGACCTCGAACACCTGGGCGTCAGCAAGGCTGCCGCCACCGTGGACAACATCGAGGCCACGGCGATCCTGATCATTTCCGGCGCCTACCTGGGGTTTCTCCCGGAACACTTCGCCAGCCAGTGGCTCAAGAGCGGCGAGATGCACCAACTGGCCCCTTCGAGCCTGCGCCTGAAGTCGCCGTTCGACGTGATCACCCGGCGTGGCGTGGCACCGCCGCCGATCCTGCAAGCGTTCCTGGAGGACCTGGCCGCCAGCACCCGCAAAACCGGCACGCCATGAGGTGACGCTCGCCAAATGCAAATTTTGCCGGGCATACTGACTTGACTTCGCCCACCTTGCAGGCCCGTCATGCGCATCCACGTCACCTTCATCGACCGCGTCGGCATCACCCAGGAAGTGCTGGCCCTGCTGGGCGGGCGCAGCTTCAACCTGGACGCCGTGGAGATGGTGCCGCCGAACGTCTACATCGATGCGCCGACCCTCGGTGCCGAGGTGTTGGAGGAATTGCGCGAAGCGCTGTTTGATGTACGGGGCGTGCAAGCCGTGACCATGGTTGACATCCTCCCCGGGCAGCGTCGCCGACTGCAACTGGACGCGTTGCTGGCCGCCAGTTCCGACCCGGTGCTGGCGGTGGATGACCGGGGTCACGTGCTGTTGGCCAACCCGGCGCTGATCGCCCTCTGTGGCCGCGAACCGGCCGGTGAATCGCTGACTGCATTGTTCGACCATGCCGATTTGCAGCGCACCTTGATCGCTCACCATTTCCGCCTGCCGATGCACGAGGTCAGCCTCGGCGGCCAGACGTTTCTGCTCGACGCGATGCCGGTTACCGATGCTGGCGCCCTGCTCACCCTGTATCAACCCAATCGCATCGGCGAACGCCTGTCGGCGTTGCACCATGACCATGCCGAAGGCTTCGATGCGCTGCTTGGCGAATCGCCGCCGATCCGCGCGCTCAAGGCCCGTGCGCAAAGGGTCGCGGCACTCGATGCGCCGTTGCTGATCCAGGGTGAAACCGGCACCGGCAAGGAGTTGGTGGCCCGCGCCTGCCACGCCATCAGCCCACGGCACGACGCGCCGTTCCTGGCGCTGAACTGCGCGGCGCTGCCGGAGAGCCTGGCTGAAAGCGAGCTGTTCGGCTACGCCCCCGGCGCCTTCACCGGCGCGCAACGGGGCGGTAAGCTTGGCCTGCTGGAGCTGGCGGACCAAGGCACGGTGTTTCTCGATGAAGTGGGGGAAATGTCGCCGTACCTGCAAGCCAAGTTGCTGCGTTTTCTGAGCGATGGCTGCTTCCGTCGGGTCGGCGGCGACAAGGAGGTACGGGTCAATGTGCGGGTGCTCAGCGCGACCCACCGCGACCTGGAAAAAATGGTCGCCGAAGGCCGGTTTCGCGAAGACCTGTTCTACCGCCTCAACGTGCTCAACCTGCAAGTGCCGCCCCTGCGCGAGCGCGGCCACGACATCCTGCTGATGGCCAATCACTTCATGCAGCAGGCGTGTGCGCAGATCCAGCGACCGACGTGTCGCTTGGCGCCGAGCACCTTCAGCGCCCTGCTCGGCAACCGCTGGCCGGGCAACGTGCGGCAACTGCAAAACGTGATCTTTCGCGCGGCGGCGATTTGCGAAAACCCGTTGGTGGACATCGACGACCTCGACATTGCCCGCACGGCGGTCGAGCGGCAAAACGACGGTGAAGTGGGCAGCCTGGAAGAGGCGGTTGGCGACTTTGAGAAGAACCTGCTGGAGCAGCTGTATCGCAGTTATCCGTCGAGTCGCTTGCTCGCGGCGCGGTTGCAGACGTCCCATAGCGCGATTGCGATTCGCTTGCGCAAATACGGGATTCCCGGCAAATCCTGAACCTGACTCGGTCAAAAATGTGGGAGCGGGCTTGCTCGCGAATGCAGTGTGTCATTCACCATCCATGTTGCCTGACACGACGCCTTCGCGAGCAAGCCCGCTCCCAAGGGATCTGTGTTGTTGCCGGGTTCACCGTCTGAAAATCGATACAGCGTAGCGAAATCAAGACAAAACCTTTCCCACCGCGCATTTACCGCGTCTACGCCCACAGCCCTGCCTTCCTGTATTGATTTCAATACGAATGAAATCTGTCGCACTTAATAAAATCACTTCAAGCTATTGATTTAAAACAAATAAAAAACATTGGCACTACCCTTGCTATCACTCCTCCAACCCCGCTCGTCGCCCCGCCACGAGCCTTAAAACAATAAGGAGTTGAGATGAGCGAATTGCGTTTTACCGTCGATCATGAATGGCTGCGCCTTGAGGCCGATGGCCTGGTCACCGTCGGCATCACCGCATTTGCCCAGCAAGCGCTGGGGGATGTGGTGTTTGTCCAAGTGCCTGAACTAGGCGCCTTCGGTGCCGGTGCCGAAGTGTCGGTGCTGGAGTCGGTGAAAGCCGCCAGCAGCATCGGCATGCCGCTGGACGGTGAAGTGGTCGAGGTCAATGACACGCTTGAGAGCAGCCCGGAACGGGTCAACGAAGACCCCTTGGGCGAAGGCTGGTTCTTTCGCTTCAAACCGGTGGATGCCCTGGCATTGAACGACTTGCTGGACCAGGACGCCTATGCACGCCTGACCGCCGAACACGCCGACGCCTGACGCCCCTCACCTTTCCCGAATCCGCAAAAGGACCCCACCATGTTCAGCAAGCACGACCAGATCAAAGGCTACGACGACGCACTGTTGGCAGCGATCAATGCCGAAGATGCGCGGCAGGAACACCACATCGAACTGATCGCCTCGGAGAACTACACCAGCCAGCGAGTGATGGAGGCGCAAGGCAGCGGCCTGACCAACAAGTACGCCGAAGGGTACCCGGGCAAGCGTTACTACGGCGGCTGTGAACACGTCGATGTGGTCGAACAACTGGCCATCGACCGCGCCAAGCAGCTGTTCGGCGCCGACTACGCCAACGTCCAGCCGCACTCCGGCAGCCAGGCCAACGCCGCGGTTTACCTCGCCTTGCTGCAAGCCGGCGACACCGTGCTGGGCATGAGCCTGGCCCACGGCGGCCACCTGACCCACGGCGCCAAGGTGAGTTTCTCCGGCAAGCTCTATAACGCGGTGCAATACGGTATCGACACCCGTACCGGGTTGATCGACTACGACGAAGTCGAGCGCCTGGCCGTCGAGCACAAGCCGAAGATGATCATCGCCGGCTTCTCGGCCTACTCGAAGACCCTGGACTTCCCGCGCTTGCGGCAGATCGCCGACAAGGTTGGCGCCTACTTCTTCGTCGACATGGCCCACGTCGCCGGCCTGGTGGCGACCGGTCTGTACCCCAATCCCCTGCCCTACGCCGACGTGGTCACCACCACCACGCACAAGACGTTGCGCGGCCCGCGTGGCGGTTTGATTCTGGCCAAGGCCAATCCCGAATTGGAGAAGAAGCTTAACGCTGCGGTATTCCCCGGTGGCCAGGGCGGTCCGCTGATGCACGTGATCGCGGCCAAGGCCGTGTGCTTCAAGGAAGCACTGGAACCCGGCTTCAAGACCTATCAGGCGCAAGTGATCCGCAACGCCCAGGCCATGGCGCAGGTGTTTATCGAGCGCGGTTATGACGTGGTGTCCGGCGGCACCGACAACCACCTGTTCCTGGTCAGCCTGATCCGCCAGGGCCTGACCGGCAAGGACGCCGACGCCGCCCTCGGCCGTGCCGGCATCACCGTCAACAAGAATGCCGTGCCTAACGATCCGCAATCCCCGTTCGTGACCTCCGGCCTGCGTATCGGTACGCCGGCGATCACCAGCCGCGGCTTCAAGGAAGCGCAAAGCATTGCGTTGGCCGGGTGGATTTGCGACATCCTCGATCATTTGGGCGATGCCGACATCGAGGCCAATGTCGCGCGTCAGGCGGCGGCGTTGTGCGCTGATTTCCCGGTCTACCGCGACTGAGCAATCCACACAAATCCGCTGTAGGAGTGAGCCTGCTCGCGAGAGCGGTGGATCAGTCGCTATTCCTATTGACTGATACGACGCTATCGCGAGCAGGCTCACTCCTACGGGTTCTGCTCCCTGCTGCACAAGGAATGCACCATGAACGCCATTGTCGATTCAGCCAGCAACCTCCCGCCCAAAGTACAGGTCGGCACCAAACTGCGCGGTGCGGACAAGGTGGCGCGGATTCCGGTGAAGATCATTCCCACCGATGAATTCCCGCGCAAACCCGACTGGATTCGCGTGCGCATGCCGATTTCTCCCGAGGTCGAGCGGATCAAACAACTGCTGCGCAAACACAAGCTGCACAGCGTCTGCGAGGAAGCCTCGTGCCCGAACCTTGGCGAGTGTTTTTCCGGTGGCACCGCGACCTTCATGATCATGGGTGACATCTGCACCCGTCGTTGTCCGTTCTGCGATGTCGGCCATGGCCGGCCAAAACCGCTCGACACCAACGAGCCGATGAACCTCGCCGTGGCCATCGCCGAGTTGCGCCTCAAGTACGTGGTGATCACCTCGGTGGACCGCGACGACTTGCGCGACGGCGGTGCCCAGCACTTTGTCGATTGCCTGCGCGAGATCCGCAAACTGTCGCCCGGTGTTCAATTGGAAACCCTGGTGCCGGATTATCGAGGGCGCATGGACGTGGCCCTGGCAATCACCGCCACGGCGCCGCCGGATGTGTTCAACCACAACCTGGAAACCGTACCGCGTCTGTATAAAGCGGCGCGCCCGGGCTCGGATTTCGAGTGGTCGCTGGACCTGCTGCAAAAATTCAAGCTCGCGGTGCCTAATGTGCCGACCAAGTCCGGGCTGATGCTGGGCCTGGGCGAAACAGACGAGGAAGTCATCGAAGTCATGCAGCGCATGCGCGAGCACGACATCGACATGCTGACCCTCGGCCAATACCTGCAACCCTCGCGCAGTCACTTGCCGGTGCAGCGCTTCGTGCACCCGGACACCTTCGCCTGGTTCGCCGAGGAAGGCACGCGCATGGGCTTCAAGAACGTCGCCTCCGGGCCGCTGGTGCGTTCGTCCTATCACGCCGATCAACAACTTCATGGAGGTGCGCACGGTTTCAAGCCATGATTGGGCGACTGGTCATGCCTGGAGCCGTTCCCGATGTTTCGTTCCCCCTGTCTGTTGTTGCTGAGCTTGAGCCTTGCCACGGTGTGCATGGCCGACGCGTCGAGACCTGCGCACATGGTGTACGTGCGCAGCATTGATCCGAGTATCGAGCAGGACATCCGCTACGCCAGCGCCCACAACTTCACCGGGCACCCGCTCGACGGCTACCAGGCAGGCCAATGCCTGCTGTCGGCGGATGCCGCCAAGGCCCTGGCCCGGGTGCAAACGGCGCTGAAGTCCGACGGCTACGGCTTGAAAGTATTCGACTGCTATCGCCCGACCCGCGCCGTGGCGGACATGGGCCGCTTTGCCAACGAACCCGGCGACCCGCTCAAGACCGAGTTCTATCCACGGGTAAACAAGCAGGACTTCTGGCACCTGGGCTACGTGGCGCGGGTGTCCAATCATTCCCGAGGCAACACCGTCGACCTGACCCTGACCGGCCCCGGTGCCCTGCCCGCCGACACCTGGTCGCCTTCGGTGAAAGCGGTGGATTGCACCGCACCTTATGGCGAGCGTTGGCACGACGGCGCGCTCGACATGGGCACCGGATTCGACTGCTTCGATGAGCGGGCGCACACCGATTCGACCTCGATCAACGACACGGCCAAAGCCAATCGCCAGCGGCTGACCCAGGCCATGGCCAAGGAAGGTTTTGTCGGCTACTCCGCCGAGTGGTGGCACTTCACCTACAGCGGCAATCCACAGAAACCGGACGTGATGGATTTCCCCATCACGCCACTTGCGCCATGAACACATTGATTAAAACCCTGTTGCTGCTGGTTGTTCCCCTGGCCGCCATGGCCCAGGGGCTCGACGGCAGCGATCAGTTGATCGTGGTCACCAGCAACAGCTGGGATGACATTCAGGCCACCGCTCAGCGCTATGAAAGACATGGCAAGCGCTTTGAAAAATTCGAAGCGCCATTCGCCGTGGTGCTCGGCAAGAACGGCATGGGCTGGGGCAAGGGCCTGATCGATCCCGGGCAAGCTGAAGGGCCAGTGAAACAGGAGGGCGACGGCAAGGCCCCGGCCGGTATGTTCACGCTGGGTACGGCGTTTGGCTACGCGCCTGCGGCCGACACCCGCGTGCCGTATTTATCGCTGACGCCGACTGTCGAATGCGTGGATGACAGCCAATCAGCCCGCTACAACCAATTGCTCGACGGCGCGGTGGTGGCCAAGGACTGGAGCAGTTCCGAACACATGCGCCGCAGCGATGACTTGTACCGCCAGGGCATATTCATCCAGCACAACACCCCGGCCACTGCCGCTGCGGGTTCGTGCATTTTCTTCCACATCTGGCGCGGGCCCACGGCGCCAACCCGAGGTTGCACGGCCATGGACCCGGGGGATATTGCGCGGTTGTTGCAATGGCTGGATCCGACAAAATCGCCGGTGCTGGTGCAATTGCCGCAGGCGCAATACGAACAGTTGCGTGAGCGTTGGAGCCTGCCCAAGCAATAACAAACGCCGAACCGGTGGCGAAGGGGCTTGCCCCCGTTGGACTGCGCAGCAGGCCTATCTTTTAGGGCCGCTACGCGCCCCAACGGGGGCAAGCCCCCTCGCCACAAACGCCCCTCGCTGACCCCGCTCATCCGCTACCGCCCCCAGGGACGGACTCAGAAGGTTTTGGTCGCACTCGCCACCACGGTCGCCGAGCACAAATCGTCATAGCCGTACCAGCCCGTGCATTCACTTTTGGTCAGGTCGGTGTCGACATAGCTCAGGCCCCAGGTCACGCCGACGAAGTCGCGGGTCACCTTGGCTTCCCACTCGTAATAGGCCTCGCGGTCGTCGCCGTTGGCGGACAGGAAGGCCGGATCCTTGACATCGTTGCGCCCCACGCGCAGTTCCAGGCCGACCTCGGCCGGCAACATGAATTTGTAGCCGACATAGGTGTAAAGCGTGTCCTGGTCGTCGCCGAATACGTTCGGCGTATCGTTCGAGTAATAGGCGCCCAACTTCACGCCATACAAATCGAGAATGGCGTAGACCTCGCTCAGGTTGAATTCGGCGTTTTTCGGGTAGTCGTACTTGATGTAGCCCAGGTCGAGGCTGATCGCGTCGGTCGCCTGCCAGAAATAGCCGGCGTAATACTCAAGTTCTTCCCGTGTATCGAAGCCGCCGCCGAAATCCACGTTGGAAGTCCAGGCGCCAATGTACAGGCCACTGCTGTGCAGCAAGGTCGCGCCGCCCTGCACCGCCGGATCGCCGAGGGTCTGCGAAATGCCACGGGAGCGGTAGTCGCTGACCAGGCCCAGGGTCACGTCGAGGCTGAAGTCATCGTTGAGGGCCACGGCGTGGCTGGTCAAGGGAGCGAGTGCCAGTGCGGCGAGGGTCAATGCTGAAAATGCGTTCATACCGGTCTCTTGTTGTTATGTGTACGGGGGAATTTCAGGCATGGCGATGCCGCGCCCCTCGCGTCACGAGGGGCTGGCAGTTGTTACGTTTGGGCTGTGTGCAGATCAGGACGCGGGGGCGTAGACCTGCTTGCCGGCGAAGTAGGTCTTCAGCACTTTGGTCTCGAACAGATCGTCATCGCTGACCTTGAACACATCGCGGTCGAGGATGATCAGGTCGGCCTGCTTGCCCGGCGCGAGCGAGCCGATCTGCTGCTCCAGGCGCAGGGTTTTCGCGGCGTTGAGGGTGTAGGCGTAGAACATGGTCTGGCGGTCGATGCTCTCCTTGGCATTGAGCACGCCCAGCGGTCCTTTGCGGGTGCTGGCCTGGGCGATGGCGTTGAACGGGTTGTTGCTGGACACCGGCCAGTCGCTGCCACCGGCAATCGTCGCGCCGGCGTTATGCAGGGAGCGCGCGGGATACTGGTAGCCGTAGGCAAATGCGCTGATGTACGGCTTGACCAGTTCCACGGTGTAGGACTCGCCGGTGGCCCACAGCAGTTGCATCGAGGCGATCACGCCCAGTTGCTTGAAGCGTGGAAATTCCTTGGGATTGACCAGTTGCAAGTGCGCGATGCTGTGCGGCACCGGCGTCGGGCTGAGCTTGCGCGCAAAGGCCACGCCATTGAGCGCTTCACGTACGGCGCGGTCACCGACCGCATGCACGTGGACGATCCAGCCGCGCTTTTCCGCCGCCACCACCAGTTCACCGAAGTGCGCAGGATCGATCAACAACTGGCCGTTTTTATGGCTGTTCTTGAAGGGCACGATGACCGCTGCGGTCTGGCCCGGGTATTCGAGAATGCCGTCGGCAAACACCTTGATGCCGGGGAATGTCAGGTTCGGCACGCCTTCGAACTGCTTCATGACCGTGGCAATCACTTCCAGGTCAGCCGGCTTGCTCTTCGGGTTGGTGACCATCAGCGCGGCGACGTGGGCGCTGAGTTCGCCGTTCTGCGCCAGTGCCTTGTACAGGGGCAGCACGCCCACCGTGTCCTTGGTGGCATGGAAATCGAACAGCGAATCTTCGCTGCCGCCGTTGGCTGCGGCGTCCATCCAGGCCGTGACGCCGTATTGGTTGTTGATGCGGACCGCCTCGCGTGCGGCCTTGAGCATGGTCTCCTGGCTCGGCGCTGGAATCGCGCCGCGCACCACGTCCCAGCGCGATTCGGCGAAGTAGCCGTTGGGCGTGAAATCCTCTTCATGACCGATGTAGCCGCGCTCTTTCTCCGGCAGGCTCTTGACCAGTGCGGCGTCGATGTTCAGACGCTTGAGCATCGCGTTGTTGGCCCAGCCGGTGTGGCCGTCGATGCCGCTGAGGACAATCGGCTGATCGGCCCAGCGCCCCTGATTGAACAGCTTGCCGAGCTCGCGGCTTTTTTCCCAATAGGCCGAACTCACCCCGGCCACGCTGATCACATCGCCGGCCCGGGCACGCCCGGCCTTGTCCTCTTCGATCAACCATTGCTCAAGCTCTGGCATCGGTTTGACTTCGTCCAGCAGGTTGGCCTTCATGCTGTCGAACGCGCCCACCACCGGGTGGCTGTGGGTGTCGATCATGCCCGGCATCAGCACCTTGCCGGCCAGGTCGACGCGCTGGGTCTTGTCGTCCGCCAGGGCATTGATCTCGGCGTTGCTGCCGACTTTCAAAATCTTGCCGTCCTGTACCGCGACGGCCTGCACCAACGCCTGGCCGGGCTCGGCGGTGAACACTTTGCCGTTGAACAACACCAGGTCAGCGGCGGCCATCGCCTGCACCGAAGACAAGGCCAGTGCGGCGGCCAACAGGTTTGGAATCAATCGCATCGCAACGCTCTCTCGTTTTTATTGGGCGGATCGGGAAGTGACGGTCTGGGCGCCAGCCTGTGGCGTCAGCCCGAGGAACGGTGGCTTGACCCAGACGACCTTGCCGCCGACCAGCGTCAGCAGCACATCGTTACGGCCCAGTGCTTGTTCGGGGACTTGCATGAAGTTCTTGTCGAGCACGATCAGGTCAGCAAATTTGCCGACTTCAACCGAGCCGAGCACCGCGTCCAGCCTTAGCTGCTCGGCGGCATTGAGAGTGATGCTGCGCAGCACTTCGCCGCGCGACAGCGCCGGATCGGCATTGAGGCGCCCGGCATACTTGGGCCCGTAGCTGTGGGGGTTGGTCGGATCGCCCGAGCGTGTCACACCGACTTTCAGGGCGAGGAACTCATCCAGCGGATCAACCGGCCAATCGCTGCCGAAGGCCACGCGGCCACCGGCATGGGCGATGCTGCCCGAGGGTTCCATGCGCGCAAAACGCGCGGCGCCGAGGTGATCGCTGGTGCCGTCGACGGTGGACGGCGCCTGCTGCGCCCACTGGAATGACATGGTGGCCGTGACATCCAGCGCCCTGAAGCGTGAATAGTCGGCCGGATCGACCGACTCGGCGTGAGCGATGGACGGGCGGAACGGATTGCCCGGCAGTTGCTGGCGCACGTACGCGACGCTGTCCAGTGCGTCGCGCACAGCGCGTTCGCCGGTGGCGTGCAGGTGCGGATCGAAACCGGCCTTGACCGCTTCCAGCATCAACGGATTGAGCACGGCCGGCGGGAAGTACAACTCGCCCAGGTTGTTGCCCGGTGTCCACTGCGGCGCCTTGTCCGTGCCGCTGTTGTGCAGATACGGCGTCAGCATCGCGCCGGTGTCCGCCGGGGCATTGATGATGCCGTCCATGAACAGTTTGACGTGGCGCATGTTCACCCCCGGCGCCACCTTCACTTCGCCTTGGTCATAGGTGCTGGCGAGGGCCTTGGCCTCGGCGATGGTTTTCGCCGGGTCGGCTGCGGCGGCGGCCGGGTCCAGCTTGATCGCCAGCAAGGCCCTTGCGGTCAACTCCCCGGACTGTTGCAGGCGGGTGAAACCCTTGCCGTTTTCCGGGCCGGACATTGCGTCGAAGAAACTGGTGATGCCCTGTTGGCGCATCGCGTCGAGGCCGGCACGCAACTGGTTGAGTTTTTCCGCATCAGAGGCCGGTGGCACCACGGCGGCCAGTGACTCGGCGGCGCCGTCCTCGCAGATGCCATTCGGGTTGCCGGCGCTGTCGCGGCGGTACTTGCCGTCTTCGGGATCGACCGTGTTCTTGTTGATCCCTGCCAGTTCCAGGCCGCGGGAGTTGGTCAGAATGGTGTGGAAATCAGTGGAGCGGACCTGGATCGGACGCTGGGTCTTGAGCGCGTCCAGGGTTGATTTGTCGGCATCGCCATCGAGCCCGGTCATGCCCATGCGGTCCCAACTGCCGACTTCGAGCCACACGTCCGGGCCTTTGTCTTTCTCGGCATCGAGGCAGGCCTGGATGCTCGCCTTAAACTGCGCCCGGGTCATGATCTGGTATTTCAGGTCGCACAAGGTCATGGCGCGGCCGCCATCCCCCGGGTGCATGTGCGCATCGACGAAGCCCGGCATCAGCATGCGCCCGCCCAGGTCGATCAATCGGGTTTGCTGGCCGATGTAGCCGGCGACCCCGGCATCGCTGCCAACATAAACGATCTTGCCACCGGCAATCGCGACGGCTTGCTGTACCGAGTCCTGGCCATCGACGGTGTACACGTAGCCATTGCGCATGACCGTGTCGGCGGGCGTCGCGCCCCATGCCATGCAGGAAAACGCCGTGGTCGATGCAACGGCGATGAACAACCTGGAAAGTCTCAAATGCCTCACCCCTGTTCTTATTGTTTTGAAGCGGCCCGAAGCGACTGCACAAGCCCTTGATAGACAGGGCATACCCTATAGGGCGCGGCGCTCGAATGGACCTCTGCAAATGAGGGGGGTCAGGCAAATAGGTGAAATGGCTGGGATTAATCCCGGCGCATGGACTCCGTCAGCACACCCGGCGAACGCAGGACGGAACCCAGTTCGACCTTGCTTTTCACACCCAGCTGCACGTAGCAATTGCGCAGGTAGGTACGCACGGTCGACGGGCTCAGGGCGAGCATCCGGGCAATTTCCTTGTAGGAGTGGCCGGCGGCAAACAGCATCGCGGCGGTGCGTTCCCGAGGCGCCAGGCCATCCCCACCCGAGGGTGCATCGAGGGACAGGATGACGTGTTCAGCGTTGGGGGTGAGGGTCAGGGCACAGCGACCCAGGCGGATCACGCAGGGGGCTTTGGACAATTGCGCAATCACCTCGGGTGGCAGCGTGGAACCGCTCCAGCCGGGCAGTTCACGCTGGATGGCAACGCACAGCCTGGCCCCCACATACAGCAGAGTGCCGTCCATGCGCGCGACGCCAAAATCGCTCGCGGCGTTTTCGCAGTCGAAGCGAATCATGTCCTGCACCTGAAACCGCCACTGCTGGAACAGGTGATCGCAGAACGCCAAAAACAGCTCGGCTTCGTTCTCCTCGAACGCCTGTTCATGCTCACCCCGGTAGAGGCAGACGAAAAACATCAGGCCGCTTTCGGGCAATTCGTAGGTGATGCTCATCAAGTGATAGAGATCGAAGCGCCGGGCGAAATCGTTGACGGCCTCGCAAGGGTCGTTGAAACCCTTGTCGCACACCACCTCACCGGGACGATTGAGCGTGGCATAGGAAAACTGATCGTTGGCCGCCACCGGATGCCATTCGGCGGCAAAGGTCTCAGGAAGATTGATGCTGCCGTGCATCCAGCTTTGCATGGGCACCTCAGGACCGGGTGCAGACATTTCGCCCCACCAGGCGGATGCGAAGGGCACCAGTTCACCGAATGCCTGCAGACCATCGACGATGAACCGCGACGCCCCGCTCTCCCGCGCCAGCCTTGCCAGGTGCAACACGCACTGGTTGAACGCCTTGAGCGTCGCCATCGTCACGTCACCGCCGACCTTGTTTCCCTCCTTCATCTTTGCGATCCCGTTCACTGCATGGCTGTTCGTTTCGAACATGCCATAGGGCCGTGAGGGGCGTCCAGCGCGCAATGACATCAACAGTTACAAACTGCTGTTCAGCCCGAACAAGTGGGAGCATCCGCACATTGCCAAGGTGTTCAGCGGCGAGTTGTTGCTGGGTGCCCGGCAATTACCCGAAGAGTGCCGCGACCTGCTGTATGCCCAAGCCCAGCGCAATGTCGAATGCCTGCGCAGCTGGATCGACCGCGGATTATTGGCGCCGGTGGACCCGGAGCACCTGATGCTGTTCATCTGGTCCGCGACTCGCACCTACACCAATTTGGGCTGGCAAATGGCGCACATCACCGGGCGCGAGACGCCGCAGGATGAGGATTACGCGAATGCGGCGGCGACCATTACCCGGCTGGTGCTGGGCGGCGTGGTGCCGGTGGCGGTGCGGGAGGAACGGGTTTTGATGTTTGCGACTTGACGCACTACGTGTTGGAGCGAGATTGCTCGCGAAGGTGTCATGACGGCCAATATTGATTTGACTGGCCTGACGCCTTCGCGGGCAAGCCCGCTCCTACAGGGTTAGAGGGTGTGCGCAAATCTGTGAACGACCGAAATTAATGTAGGAGCAAGCTTGCTCGCGATGGCGTCATTACGGCCAATAATGGTTTGACTGACCGGACGCCCTCGCGGGCAAGCCCGCACCTACAAGGGAAATGTGTGGGGGTTAGAAGTGGATGTCTTTGGCCGGGACTACATCGATCCGCGCCACGGAGCCGGTCAGGTGGGCCAGGTCCTTGTTGTGCTCGGCAATGATGTCTTCGGCGGTCTGGTTACCGTTGTCGACGGTGGAATGGGCGTCGCCCGCCAGTACCACGTCGTAGCCCAGTTTCAGGGCCTGGCGCACCGTGGCATTGACGCAATAGTCGGTCTGCAGTCCGCAGATGACCAGGCGCTCGATGCCTTCTTTCGCCAACAGTTTTTTCAGGTCGGTCTGGTAGAACGAATCCCCGGCGGTCTTACGCAAGCGATGGTCCTTGGGCGAGGTTTCCAGCCCTTCGGCCAGTTGCCAACCGGGCGCGCCATGCGCCAGTGGATTACCCGTTTCTTCGTGCTGGATCAGCACCACAGGCACCGAGGCCTTGCGCGCCCGGGCAGACAGGTCATTGATGGTGTTGATAACCCGGCCAATCTCGAAGCATTCGTACTCACCGGAACACAGAGCCTGCTGGACGTCGATGATTAACATGGCGGTGGTCATGATTTCCTTCCTTGAATGTCGAGGGATCAGGGGACGACCATAAGCCCGTCCCCTTCCAGACACAACCCTCAATAACCCAGCGACAACCCGGTGTTGCGCCGTGGGTCGTTCGCCCCGTAGAAGCGGTTGTTGCCTACCGGTTTACCTCCCAGGGATGGCGCGCCCACCAGGATCGCCGCCAGATGGTTGGCATCCTGGGGACCTGCGAACTTGTGGCCCCAGCTTTCAAGGATTTTGATCGTATCCGGGCTGGTGGTGAAGGCCTCCAGGTTGGTTTCTTCCGGCAACCATTGTTGGTGGAAACGCGGCGCGTCAACCGCTTCCTGGATGTTCATGCCGTAGTCGATCACGTTGAGCATGGTCAGCAAGGTCGCGGTAATGATGCGACTGCCGCCCGGCGTGCCGACCACCATCACCACTTTGCCGTCCTTGGTGACGATGGTCGGGCTCATGGACGACAGCGGCGCCTTGCCGGGCGCGATGGCATTCGCCTCGCCCTGCACCAGGCCGTACATGTTCGGCACGCCGATTTTCGAGGTGAAGTCGTCCATTTCATCGTTGAGGATGACCCCGGTCTTGCTCGCCATCACGCCGGCACCGAACCAGTCGTTCAGGGTGTAGGTCACCGACACCGCGTTACCCCACTTGTCGACGATGGAAAAGTGGGTAGTGTTGTTACCTTCATGGGGCGCTACGCCAGGCTTGAGCTCGCTCGATTTCGCCGCTTTCTGCGGGTTGATCGCCTCACGCAGTTTGGTCGCATAGTTTTTATCCAGCAGGTGGGCGATCGGGTTCTTCACGAAATCCGGGTCGCCGAGGTAGCTGTTGCGATCCACATAGGCGTGACGCATCGCCTCGATCTGATAGTGCATACCCTGGGCCGAGTGATAGCCCAGGTCTTTCATCGGATAGCCTTCGAGGATGTTCATGATCTCGCAGATCACCACGCCGCCGGAGCTCGGAGGCGGTGCCGAGACTACGTGGTAGCCACGGTAGTCGCACTCGATGGGCGCCAGTTCGCGGGTCTTGTATTTGTCGAGGTCTGCCTGGGTGATGATGCCCTTGTTGGCCTGGCTGGAGGTGACGATGGCATCGGCCACCCAACCTTTATAGAAGCCGTCGGCGCCTTTTTCGGAGATTTCCCGCAGGGTTTTGCTGAGGTCTTTTTGCACCAGTTTCTGGCCAACCTTCATCGGTTCGCCGTTGCTCAGGAAGATCGAGCCGGAATCCTTCATGTCCTTCTTGAACACGTCGGTGGCGTAGTCCAGCAAGTCGACGTCACCCTGCTCCAGCTCGAAGCCGTCTTCGGCCAGCTTGATGGCCGGGGCGATGATTTCCTTGCGCGGCTTGGTGCCGTACTTCGACAGCGCCAGCTCCATGCCCGACACGGTCCCCGGCACGCCCACGGCGAGATGGCCACGGGTGCTCAGGTCCGGCACGACGTTGCCGTCCTTGTCCAGGTACATGTTGGCGGTGGCGGCCAGCGGCGCTTTTTCACGGAAATCGAGGAAGGTCTTGCGCCCGTCCGCCAGTTGAATGGTCATGAATCCACCGCCACCGAGGTTGCCGGCCGCGGGGTATACCACCGCCAGCGCGTAGCCCACCGCGACCGCGGCATCGACGGCGTTGCCGCCGTTCTTGAGCACATCCACACCCACATGACTGGCCAGGTGCTGGGCCGTGACCACCATGCCGTTTTCCCCGGTGGCCGGGGCGACAGAGGCGGCGTAGGCCGTCAGGCAGCTGAGCGCCAACGAGGTCGCAATCAGCGATTTGGCAAAAGGTTCGTACTTCATGAGTCGGTCTCTTGTTGTTATTGAACACAGGAACGCTTCAAAGTCAGTAGGCAAGTATGGTCGGGATTACGTATTGCGCCTCCCCGTCAGGACAGTATCCTTAACGCCTGTTCAGCAATTTCGCGCGAGCCCTGGCATGACTTATACATACATCACCCTGGCGTCTGCGGTCGGCGAGTTGAAGCTGGTAGCGAACGGTTCCCGACTGGCGGCCATCCTCTGGGAAAACGACAAACCCGGCCGGGTGCGCCTCGGCCCGATGAGCGAAGCGCCGGACAATCCGATCCTGGTGCGCACGGCGGCGCAGCTGGGTGAATATTTTTCCGGCACTCGCGATCGCTTCGATCTGGAGCTGGATTTTGCCGGCACCGAATTTCAGAAGAAGGTCTGGGCGGCGCTGTTGACCATCCCGTTTGGCCAGACCCGCAGCTACAGCCAGATCGCCGAACAGATCGGCAACCCGACGGCGGTCAGGGCGGTGGGCGCGGCGAATGGCAAGAACCCGATTTCGATCGTGGCCCCGTGTCACCGGGTGATTGGTGCGTCGGGCAAGCTCACCGGGTTTGCCGGGGGGCTTGCGGCGAAGGCGTTGCTGCTAACACTTGAAGGGGGACCCGGCACCGCACGGCTGCCAGGCTTTTAACCCTGCTCACATGCGATGCCGCACTCAAGGCCGCCTTCGCCGGCAAGCCGGCTCCTACAGTTAATCGGGGAGATGCCTGAGCTTTTGTAATTGGATGGACTCGCCCAAGCCGAGGCGTCAATGCGCCACGGTGGCAGTCTAAACAGCCAACGACAGCGAGGGCGAGTCCATGAAAAATCATAGTTCGATTCATCAATCCGTGTCTTCTTCTG
>NZ_JAFMPV010000017.1:0-128283 GCF_049132105.1 Pseudomonas sp. NFX15 | reverse complement strand
AGCACCTTGAGATGAGAGGGCAACTGCTTTTTTAGAACGTCATTCTCAGCTTCCAGTAATGCCAGTCTGGCCTGCAATGAATCGATCAGGTCTTGATCCTGCGGGCGAGTGCTCTGCGCCGCTCCTACCTGCTCCTTGCGCCATCGCAAAACCCAGCGACGCAGCGCCGTAGGTCCCACACCTGTCTGTTGGCATGCCTTGGGAATTGAGTACTTCATTTCCACGACCAAGCGCACAGCTTCCGCCTTCTCTTCGGCAGTAACGATCCGAAATCCCATGATGCTTCCTTAGGTTGATACTCCTACATCATGGTCCATAAATATTGAGCCACAACAGCTTGCCAGCGAAGAGGCCGGCACGTCCAACATCGATGGTGCCTGACACACCGCCTTCGCTGGCAAGCCAGCTCCTACACGGGATTGAGGCCAGACGCCGGTACCGTGAACACCCGCAAACCGGTAGGAGCGGGCTTGCCAGCGAAGAGGCCGGCATGTCCAGCATCGATGGTGCCTGACACACCGCCTTCGCTGGCAAGCCAGCTCCTACACGGGATTGAAGCCAGGCGCGGATACCGTGAACACCCCGAGACCTTTGTAGGAGCTGGCTTGCTAGCGAAGAGGCCGGAACGATCAGAAGTGATGTCGCCTGACACACCGCCTTCGCTGGCAAGCCAGCAGCTCCTTCAGTTGTTTTGGCTGTTGGCGTAAAGGCGTTATAGAGTAAACGGCCATGTCTGCTTCAAGGATGATTCACCCATGCCCATCACCGAACCCGCCATCACCCTCGAACGTTTCAATGATTCACACATTGAAGGCATCACCGCGCTCTACAACGACCCACAGATCGGGCGGCAAACCTTGCAAATGCCGTATCAATCCACGGAAATCTGGCGAAACCGCCTGGCCGTGGACAACGAACGGCTGGTGAAAATCGTAGCGCTGCATCAAGGCACGGTGATCGGCAATATTGGCCTGGAACAATATTCAAGGATTCGTCGCTGCCATGCCGGCAGTTTCGGCATGGGCGTTGCGCTGGCGTGGCAGGGCAAAGGCGTGGGTTCGAAGCTGCTGGCGACAGCGCTGGATATCGCCGACAACTGGATGAACCTGCAGCGCATCGAGCTTTCAGTGTTTGCCGACAATGAAGCAGCCATTGCCCTGTACCACAAGTTCGGCTTTGAAACCGAGGGCCTGTTGCGTGACTACGCCGTGCGCGACGGCGTGTTGGTAGACACCTTGAGCATGGCGCGCCTGCGCCGCACGCCCAGGGCCGGTTGAGTCAGTCGCCCAGGGCAAACGCCGGCCGTACCTCCCGGCTGTTAGTCGCGCAGGGGCGTCGCGCATCTGCCATGCTCACTGTCCGTAACACCGCTGCGACCAAAGGAACCCCGCAATGGACGATGTACAGCAACTGGGTGAAATGCTGCGCCACTACGCTGAAAGCGAAGCGCACAAGAAGCAGGTGTTCGAATCACAATCGGCCGTGTGGACGGCCTGTATCAGCGAACTGTTCGACCAGATCGTGCAGTGGCTGGAGCCGGTACTGGCGCCGAACCTGCTGGAAGTGAACCGCGAAGCCTATGTCGCTTCGGGCCCGAGCATTCCTGTCGAAACCTCGACGTTCAAGACCGAGAAACTGTCCATTGTGATTGCCGGCAGGCCAGTGGAGTTTGTCCCGGAAGTGATGGGGGCGGGCGGGCAGATTTCATTGGCGGTGATGGGCTTGACCGCTGCGCGTTTCGGCAGCGTCTCGCTGGTTTGCCAGCCGCCGTCCAATGGCTGGCAATGGCGCAAGACCAATGGGTTGAAAGACCCGGATGTGTTCCCGTTCGATGCGAACTTTTTAGCGCAGCAGTTGCAGGGGTTGATTCCGCGGGATCGGGGTTGAAACGCTGATCGAATGACTTCGTGATAGCGGGGAGGCTGATGGCCTCTTCGCTGGCAAGCCAGCTCCTACAAGGGGATCGGCGATCCGCTGTGGGAGCGAGCCCGCTCGCGAAGACCGACATCATTTCAGTGCCGGATCGCCCATGTTCATCTTTTTCCAGCCCTGCAACAGTACCTGCGCCTTGGGTTCATGGCCGTTGTCGAGGTAGTACTGGATCAGCGACAAACGCGCATTGCGATTGGACGGTTGCTCTTTGAGCAGCCGCTCCAGCTCCTCACACGCCTCATCAATTTTTCCGCTGTCATGCAACGCTACCGCCAGCACATAACCGAATTGGCCGCTCTGTGGTTCCAGTTGCGCGGCTTTTTGCAGGTATGGCATGGCCTGGGCGGCCTGGCCGGCACGAATCAAGGCCAGGCCCTGTGTGTGTTGCAGCAAGCCGGAGTCAGGATGGTCCTTGAGGCTTTGCGCCAACAAGCCATGACCTTCCTGACTGCGCCCATTGGCCTCCAGCCATTGCACCAGGGTCACCAGCGCCGGGTAGAAGTCCGGGTCGCGTTGCAGGGCGGTACGCAGAAAACCTTCGACTTCGCCGGTGCGGCCATCGGCCTGGTGCAGCATCGCCAGGTTCAGGTTGGCTTCGGCGCGCTCGGCCAGGCTCTTCTGCACCGCTTCGTATTCGCCGATGGCAGCGTTCCAGCGCTCCTGATCGGCGCCCAGGCCCGTGCGTGCCAGGCTGAGCAGGTCGCGGGCGACGGCGATGCGTACGGCCCGTACCGGGTCACTCAGCAACGGCGTGAACAACGGCGCACGCTCAGCCGGCGGCAGGAACGCACTGACCGCTCGCACCGCGCTCTCGCGCACCTGTGGTGCCGGGTTGGACAGGTCCTTGGTCGCCAGTTTCAACGCCTGTTCGCTCGGATAGGCCGGTAGTTCGGTGAGCAGCGTCGCCCGTTGAATTGCCGGCAGGTTGCTGCGCTGCAATTGCTCGAACAAGGCGTCGGCCGCACCGGCCTGGCCGTTGCGGATCAGCCACAGGCTTTCATCGTAGCGCGGCGCCTGCACGGCGCTGGCGCTGGCGGTGTTCCACAGCTTGAACTGCTCGGTGACCTTGTCGCCGGCCTTGCCCTGGTGACAGGTCAGGCAGGCATCCGGCGTCCCGAGTTTTTTCGCCCGCTCGGGGTTGGGGATGCTGAAGCTGTGGTCATGCCGGAAATCGTTGCCCATGTAGAACTTGCCGGGCATGTGGCAATCCACGCACTGCGAACCTGGCTGGCCCATGGTGTGGCGAGTGTGTTCGATGGAATCGTAGTTTTTCGCTTGCAGGCCCCGGCCGTCGACGCCTTCCACGGTGGTCTTGCCCGCGGTGTTGTGGCATTGCAGGCACACGCCATTGCCCGGCGCCTTCAGCTGCGTGCTGTGCGGGTTGTGGCAGTTGCTGCAGCGCACGCCCTTGTCGAACATCTTGCTTTGGGCAAAGGAGCCGTGTTCGAACACTTCATCCTTGATCTTGCCGTCCAGCGCGTACAGTTCACGGGTCAGCACGCTTGGCAAGTAGTCGTCCATCAGCCGTTTGCCGACTGTGTAACCGTCGTCCAGCGGGGCGCGGCGCGAGTGGCAGCGGGCGCAGGTTTCGATCTCGACGGTGGCGTTCTTGTCCTTGAGATCGACGGCGAACCCGGCGTGGATCAGGTCAGTCTTCTTCGCCGTCCATTCCAGGTGATTGGAGGCTGGGCCGTGGCAGGCCTGGCAGCCAACGCCGAGGCTGTTCCAGTGGCTGTCGAAGGTGTTTTTTGCCGCATCGAAATTGCGCTTGTAACCGGTGGTGTGGCACTCGACGCACATGAAGTTGGCGTTCTGGCTCGGTTTGCTCCAGTGCAGCGGGTTCTTGAAGGTCACGCCTTGGCCCGGATACAGGTGAAACCAGCGGTGTTTCTCGGTATCCCAGGCCACGCCGAGGGCTTGCAGCCGACCTTCGCCGACCTCGATCAAATATTGCTGCAACGGTGCGATGCCGAAGGTGTAGGCGACCTTGAAATCGGCATTCTTGCCGTCGATACCCGGCGTGTTGACCCAGAATTCGTCGCCCTTGCGCGCGAACACCGTGGTCTCTTTTTCGGCCTTGAAGGTGACATTGTTGAAGTCGCCGAGCATGGTCTCGGCGTTGGCTGGCTGCATTGCCAACTGGTGATGGGAGCCTTGCCAGTCCTTGACCTGCTCGCCGTGGCAGCCCTGGCATTGCTGCTCATCGACCATCTTGGCCGGCACCGCTGCAACCGCGACCGGTGGCGGTTTGATCGGTTGGACTGCCGAGGCACTGACCGCCACGGGCTTGGGCGGTGTCGGCGTGCTGCTCAGCAAAAACCAGCCAATGCCCGCCACGGCCAGCAGCAGGATGCCGATGATGACGGGGAACAGGTAACGGTTGATCAGGGTCGATTGCGAATCAGGGTTTGGCTGTGCAGCTTTGTTTTTATGTTTCGGCATTACGACTTCCATGGTCCAGGTGCGATTGCCGTCAGGCTGGGTGCAGCTTTGCCGGATGGCCGGCGTGTGTCAAATGACATTGTTTGTGCGGCGGATGGCCCCTTCGCGCAAGCCCGCTCCTACAGGAGGGATGCATACCCTTGTGGGAGCGAGCCTGCTCGCGAAAGCGATCTATCACTCCCCGACAAACCAGCGGTAATACGGATTCGCCGAATCCCAGCGCATCACCTCGCGCATATCCCGGGCCCAGGCATCACGGTCACCGTCATAGGCATGCAGGCTGGCCCGATAGAACTGCATCAGGCGTTGCTGCTGAGTGTTCATGCGCTCGATGAAGCCGTCGTCGGCATTCAACACGACGGGCGGCTGGTGCAGGTCGAGCAGGGCGGGTAGCACGCGGCTGATTTCGTTGGCGCGAACCCACGGTGCGTACTCGATCTTCGGCTGATCGTCGGTCACCGGTTGCGCGTCGCCAGCGAAACGTTCCAGCCCCGCACGGTCAGTCACCCAAGTAGCGAGCAACGCGGCGGCCGAACCGATGCCGACATCTTGCAAGGTGCTGCGTACGCTGTCCTGCTGGAAACGCGCGTTGATCTTCGCGGCGTCCAGTTCAATCGGCTCCATCGAACCCACCAGCAGCATCTCGTGGAACTCACTGCTCCACACGTTCGCGTAGGGGAACACGTCGAGGAAACTGCGCACCAATGAGCGTGAGTCGTCGATGTTCTGCGTCGGCAGCGGCAGCCATTGGGCGACCAGGCCCTGTTTCTGCAAGCGGCTGGCGGCCAATTGATAGAAGTCTCGCGAATACAGATTGACCACGCCGGCCGCGGACGGTGGCGGCGGTTCGAGGGTGATCAGGTCGTAGCGCTGCGGGTTGCGCAGCAGCTCCTGGCGACCGTCACGCAGGCGCACATCGACACCGGGGTCGGACGCAGCATTGAAATTGCCCTTGAACAACGGCGCAGCCTTGATCACCGAGGGCAGCAGTTCGGCGACCACGCGGTGTTCCAGGCCGGGGTAGCGGGTCAGGGCGCCGGCGGTAATGCCGGTTCCGAAACCGATCACCAGCGCCGAGCGCGGTTCACCGTTGTGGATCAACAGCGGCAGCAACGCCTGGATGCGCATGTAGCGTAACGACGGCATGGCGTCGCCGGTATTGGACACGCCCTGAATGTACAAACGCTGGAAGGTTCGTTCGCCCTTGCCCTGGGAAACCACGGCGACGGTGCCGCCACGGCCTTCTTCATAGAATGTCAGCGTGCCGTTGCGCGCCCCCGGCAGCAGGCTGGCGAGTTTGTTGACTGGGGTGAACACCGCGAGTGCCAGCGACACCAGGCCGATGGCAACCACCACCTGCCGCCGGCCTTTCTTCACGCCATGGCCTTTGCGCACGGCAAGGTAGGCAATGGCAGCGGCGATCAATGCCAGCAGGCCCAATGTCCGTACCAGCCCGAGCATCGGGATCAGGACAAAACCGCAGAGCATCACGCCGATGATCCCGCCCAGGGTATTGAAGGCGACGACTTGGCCGACATGGCGCCCGACCTGTTCGCCGCCGACGCTCAGGCGCAGGGCCAACGGGAACGCAGCGCCCAGCAGCAGGGTAGGGACGAACACGATGCTCAGCGCGGCAACGGCAAAGCGCGTGCTCATGCCGGCCAGTTCACTGCCACCCGCTGACAACACCCAGCTTTCCGCCAGGGTTTGCGCCAGCACCAGCCAGCGTCCGAGCAACGCCACTTCCAGCAAGGCAATCGCCCCGGCCCCGACGATCAGCAAACCGAACACGCCCCAGGGATCGCGCAGGCGATCGACCCGGCGGGCCAGCAGCAGGCTGCCCAGGAACAACCCGGTGAGGTAAGTCGCGAGCACCACGGCAAAGGCGTAAGTGCGGGTGCTCATGAACTGCACGATCGATTGCGACCACACCACTTCGTAGCCCAGGGCCACGCCGCCGGCAATCGAGTACAGCCACAGGGCCAGGCGATCCGGGGCTTTTTCGCTGTGATGTTTGATCGGCGCATCAACAGGTGCCACGTGCTGGCGCTGCAACCACAAGGCGCCTGCGGCGGCCAGCAGGTTGAGCATCGCGGCGGCCAGTGCGCTGCCGCGCACGCCAAGGGTGGCGATCAGCAGGAACGCGGCGAGCAGGGTGCCGGCGATGGCCCCGGCGGTGTTCGCCGCATACAACTGGCCGCCAGCCTTGCCCAGGTGCTGTGGGTCGGCGGCGAGCGAGCGAACCAGCACCGGCAGGGTGCCA
Source organism: Pseudomonas sp. NFX15 (assembly GCF_049132105.1). Lineage (NCBI taxonomy): Bacteria > Pseudomonadati > Pseudomonadota > Gammaproteobacteria > Pseudomonadales > Pseudomonadaceae > Pseudomonas > Pseudomonas sp. NFX15. The sequence continues at coordinate 121,646 of NZ_JAFMPV010000017.1, read as the reverse complement.
CCCATCAGCAGCGCGGGAATGCCCACCAGCGCGAAGGGCAACACCCAGGCAACCAACCCGACGTGTTCTTCCAGCCAGGCAAACGGGCTGGCCGCCAGGCTCATGGTGAAGGTCGCACCAACACCCAGTACCGCCACCAGCACTTCCAGTCCGGCATACAGCAGAACCGGTTGCTGCAGTCGATCCGCCCAGCGGCCGAACAGCAAGCCGCCCAAGGCCAGCCCGGCGAAAAACGCGCTGATCCCGGTGGTGATGGCATAGACCTCGACGCCGACCACCAACGACAGCTGTTTGATCCACAGCACCTGGTACACCAGTGCTGCGGCACCGGAGACAAACAGCAACAGGGCAGGGACCAACAACGCCGGGGAGGCGACTTGAGGGGCAGGTATGGCCGACGACTTGCTGGCGACACGTGAGGTCATGGATCTGTTGCCTTGCGCAAAATTCGAATTCAACACAAACCCTTTGTAGGAGCTGGCTTGCCAGCGAAAGCGGTGGCTCAGGCAAAGCTTTGTTGACCTTGATGCCGCCTTCGCTGGCAAGCCAGCTCCTACAGAAGAATGTGTTCGCATGCAAAAATAAGTCCGCTCGCCGGTGAGGGCGAGCGGCGGTCAAGCGGTCTTATTTAGCGTTTTTCATTTTTTCTGCGATTTTCGCATCCACCGCTTCGCGGATCTGGTCGATGCTGAAGCTCGCCGGACGTTGGCTTGGTGGATAGTCGACAAAGGTCTGCAGGAATTTCGCAGCTCTGCGGGTACCGTCGAAGATCAGATAGTCGTTTTTGGTCAGCCAATCATAATATTGGTCAGACACGACGTCGGCACGCTCGTAGGGGTCCATGCGCAGGTTGAACATTTTTGGCACACGCAGGCAGACGAACGGTTCGCTCCACACCTTCAGGCCACCAGGCGCACGCTGCTCACAGAAGACGATTTTCCAATCGTTGAAGCGCATGCCCACCAGAACACCGTCATCGTTGAAGTAGTAGAACTCGTCACGTGCACTCTTGGCGCTTTTACCGGTCAGGTAATCCAGCTGGTTGAAGCCGTCCAGATGCACTTTGAAGTTCTTCCCACCGACATCAGCCCCTTTGAGCAGGCGGTCCTTAATGTCGGTATCGCCTACCGCGGCCAGCAATGTCGGGAACCAGTCCAGCCCGGAGACCATCTGGGTAGACACTTCACCTGGTTTGATCTTGCCTGGCCAGCGAATCATCGCCGGAACCCGGTAAGCGCCTTCCCAGTTGGAGTTTTTCTCGTTGCGGAACGGCGTAGTCGCAGCGTCCGGCCACGACCATTGGTTAGGGCCGTTGTCGGTGGTGTAGACCACGATCGTGTTGTCGGTGAGCTTCAGGTCATCCAGTGTTTTCAGCAGTTTGCCAACGTCACCGTCATGCTCGATCATGCCGTCGGCATATTCGTTGCCGACCATGCCGCTTTGGCCTTGCATGGATTCGCGCACGTGGGTGAATGCATGCATGCGGGTGGTGTTCATCCAGACGAAGAACGGTTTGTCCGCCTTGGCCTGTTTCTCGATAAACGCCTGAGCGGCTGCGGTGGTTTCGTCGTCAATGGTTTCCATGCGTTTTTTGGTCAATGCGCCGGTGTCCTCGATCTTGCCGTCGGCAAAACTGTGGATCACGCCACGCGGAGAGGCTGCCTTGACGAATTCAGCATCATCCTTGGGCCAGTAGGGACGCTCTGGCTCCTCTTCGGCATTGAGGTGGTAGAGGTTACCGAAGAACTCGTCAAAGCCGTGGTTGGTGGGCAGGTATTCGTCTTTGTCCCCCAAGTGGTTTTTGCCGAATTGGCCCGTTGCATAGCCTTGGGCCTTCAGTGCCTGGGCAATAGTCACGTCTCTTGCCTGCAGCCCGACCGGCACGCCTGGCATACCCACTTTGGACAGCCCGGTACGCAGTGGCGTCTGCCCGGTGATGAAGGACGACCGGCCCGCGGTGCAGCTGTTCTCCGCATAGTAGTCGGTGAACATCATGCCTTCTTTGGCAATCCGGTCGATGTTCGGGGTCTTGTAGCCAACCACGCCCATCGAGTAGGCGCTGATATTGGTCTGGCCTATGTCATCGCCGAAGATCACCAGGATGTTTGGCTTCTCAGCGGCCCCGGCGGTTGCCGAAAAGGCCATGACCGTTGTCGCCACCAGGGCGAGTTTCGGTATCCACTTACGTATGCGAGTCATCTGACTGGCTCCTTATGCTTACTTGCGTCGCGTACGGCGACAAACGTTTATTGCGGTCCTGCGTTACGTCTTTTATTGCACTTGCTCGGGTGTGGCGGCATCGAACGGATAGATCCGGCGCCATTCGGCGGCCATGTCCACGATAGTCCAGCCACGTTTGTTTGCTTCATCCAGGGCTTTGTCCAGGCGACCGATCTGCGACTGCCGGTCGTATGCCCATTCGCGTTTGGCGTCGGTGTGATGCACCAGGCCCATGAATCGTTTGCCGGAACCGGCAGCGGTCCACTGGAGCATTTGCAAGTCACCGTCGGAGTTGCCGAAGGCGAGGATCGGTCGTTTGCCGATCACCGCGTCGATGCTTTCCGGTTTGCCAGGGCCATCATCGTTATGCGCCAGTTTTGGTGTGCGCAGGATCGACGCCTGGCCATCCTTGAACTGGAACGCCGTGACGAAGGTGGTGCCGATCACCTGCTCTGGCGGGACGCCGTAAACCTTTTCAGCGAAGGCGCGCATGAACCCGGTGTCACCACCTGAGACGATGTAGGTCTTGAAGTCCTGGCTGCGCAGGTAATCGAGCAATTCCAGCATCGGCTGGAAGATCATTTCGGTGTACGGCTTGCCGGTTTTCGGATGACGGGCCTGGCTCAGCCAGGTCTTGGCGTAATCGTCGAAAGCTTCGGTGCTCATGCCGGAGTGGGTCACGGCGACGATTTTCAGCAAGCCGTCCATGCCGGCGGCGGCCAGCGCCTTGTGATCGTTTTCCAGTACAGCCTTGAACGGCTGGGTGGTTTTCCATTCCGGGTGCTGGGGCGCCGTGCGCTTGACTTCGTCGAGGGCGAACAGCAACTCGAAGTACATCGGTTGCTCGCTCCACAGCGTGCCGTCGTTATCGAACACGGCGATGCGGTCTTCGGGTTTGACGAAGTCCTTGCTGGTTTGATCAGTGACGGTCTGCACGAACTCGATGATCTGCTTTTTCGACGCTCCATCGTTCCATGAGGGCAGCGGCTCGGCCGCCTGCACCAGCAACGGCAGGCTCAACGCCAGCGTCAGTAGGAAGCTGAATGCCCGATGATGGCGCAGCGATATCGAATTCGTCATGGGAAATCCTTCTCGTGAACGGGGTTGAGTGGATGCAGTGCAGCAGCGACTGATTCCCTGTTGCGCTCGGCCTGACTATGTAGCGTAGACAAGGATTCCTTGATTCGGCGCAGCGCTTGATCTTTGCTCGGCTCTCGCCCGTAACAGGCGCGCAGGAACGTTTGCAGGCGCGGGCCGAGGCCTGTCAGTTTCAGGCCGCGGCGGCTGCGTCGGGTCCACAGGTAAAGGGCGCTGAGTTGCGCGGGCTGGCCTTCAATCTGTGCCGGTATCTGGCGCCAGGCATAGTCGGCAGACTCGAGCCACGCGGCGTGTCGGGCGAGGCGTCGGGCTTGCCACTTGAGGTACACGCGACGTACGAGCGGGCGGATGAACCAGCCAAGTGCCACTATCCCCAACAGCAGTGCGCCAAAGGCGAACCCATGCGCGGGCAAGTGCAGGCGATTGTTCTGACCGAGTTTTTTCAGGTCCTCGGCGATTGAAAACACCGGTTTGTAGGCAGCATTGGCCGCGGCCTCGAAAGTGATGGCGGGCACGCTGACAGTGCGAGCTTTCTGATTGCTGGCATCCCACCATTTCACCTCGATGGCTGGCAGGCTGTAGTGGCCTTGCTGGTCGATGCGGTAGGTGACGCTGTCGATGCGCTGGCCACCGGTAAAACCGCCACGGCTGTCGGTCAGATTGCCGACCTGTGGGGCTTTCGGGTAGCGGCTGAGGCCATTGATCTCGCCCAGGGTTGGCGTCGGCAAGGACATCCCCAGAGCGCCGTCGGCCTGCAGGGTCAGCTCTCGGGTAATGCTGTCGCCGACCTTCAAGGGCGTGGCCGAATTAATGGTCTTCTGGGTCAAGCGCAGCGCTTGGGCCACCAGTACCGGCTCGCCGGACGCGAACCCTGGTGGTTGGGTTGCGCTGAAATGCAGCGGCTGGCTCTGGGCACTAATCGCAGTGGTTGCCTGACCGGGCGTGGCCCGCACGGTCAGCGCGGGAATGTCGAAACCCTGGGCCAGGTTCGGCGCGATCAGGTAGCTGTAGCGCAGGCCGCTGAACGACTTGCCGTCGATCGTCTGGTTCAGGTGGACGGCGTGGCCGTCTGGTGGCATTACCAGTGCACCGGGTAACTTCAGGTCGGGCAGGGTGGGAGCGTCGGTGAACCAGGTGTCGGTGACGACGTCCAGTTGCAGTTCGACCAGGCTGCCGACCATGACGGACTCGGCGGGTTGCAGGCTGGCGCTGACGCGCAATTCGGGTTCGGCGGCGAGGGTGGCGGTGCTGATCAGGCAAAGGAGCAAGGTGCCGATTGCGGTGGTGGATGAGCGATTGCTATCGCGAGCAGGCTCGCTCCTGCAGGGGGCACACAAATCCACTGTAGGAGTGAGCCTGCTCGCGAAGGCCGCAACTCGGGTTTTCAGGTTGGTCATGGCTTGGCCCCCGCCTGATCCTGCAAGCTGAACTTCTGCTTGAGGAATTTCGCCGGCGACGTGGTCAGGTTCTGCAACCATTGCTCATCCGACGCCGCTTGTTGGGTCTGGACCTTTTTGCTTTGGCCTTTGCCCGGCGCCTTGTCCATCTTGATCTCGTCGGGTTTGACGTGTGGGGTGTTTTTCTCGGCGCTTTCGGTGTCTTTCTGCAAGGCAATGGCCAGCGCCAGGTTGGCCGTGGCTTCCGGGAACTGCGGCTGCAACTTCAACGCTTGCTGATAGGCCGCGATGGCCTGATCGAACTTGAATCGCCGCACATAAATATTGCCCAGGTAGAAATACGCCTGCGGCGTGTCCAGGCGCGCGAAGCTGGCGAGTGCCAGGTCGAAATCGGCCGCGTTGTAAGCAGCCACGCCTTTCCAGTACGGGTCGACAAACAGCGCTGCCGCCTGCGGGTAGTGTTCGTGCTCGAAGGCCCAGCGACCTTGCTGGTCGCGGGTAAAAAAGGCATCGGTCAGTGCGTTGGCCTGGGCCGGTGCCGGTTGCAGCCCCAAACCCACCGCCAGCACCAAGCCGGCCATCCAGTTCAGGCTCCAGCCTTTGCGCACGCTGAAGAAAGCCAGCAACAGCAACGGCCAGCAGAGCCAGTAACCGGCGTCTTTCCAGTGCAGTTCGCGCTGTTCGTCGCTGGCCGACTGGAAGTGCTGTTCGGCGTGCAGCTCGATCCAGTCCAGATCGTCATCGTTGAGGGTCAGGCTGCCCAGCGGAGCATCCAGTGCTGATGCAAGTTGCTTGAGGGCATCCTGATCGAAGCTGCCGAGTTGCGGTCGACCGTTGCTGTCGATGCGTGGCTGGCCGTTCGCATCGCGGATGATCCCGCCGTCGGCACTGCCGGCTGCCAAAATTAATACTTGCAACTCACTGTCGGCCAGTTGCTTGTCGAGCCCGGCCAGTGACGACGTGTCCGCACCATCGGTGATCAGTAAGAGGGTGCCGGGTGTTTTTTCGGCGGCGAGCAGGCGCTTGGCCTGCTCGATGACTGCACCCACATTTTTCCCCGGTTTGTTGATCAGGTCGGTGCTCAGGGCCTGGATAAACGTGTCGAGCAAGGCGGGGTCGTCGGTGGCGGGCAAGACCAGGTGCGCGCTCCCGGCATAGGCAATCAAGGCATTGCGCGAACCGGCGCGGCGCTGGATCAGGTCGTGAAGTTTGTGCTTGAGCGCCTCCAGGCGGCTCGGTGGCACATCGTTGGCGTCCATCGACGGCGACAGATCGACCGCGACAATCAGCGGCGCACGGTTCTCCAGAAAGTCCGGGCGATCCTGTTCCCAAGTCGGGCCGGCGGCGGCGATGGCACCGAGGACCAGCAGCGCGCACACCAGATGCACCGGGCGCAAGCGATGCGAGTCTTGGGGGGTAATCAGCAGGTGCGGCAGCAAGTGCGCGGCGATGTTGCTGCGCAGGCGTCGTTGCAGGTCCTGATTGTGTCGCCATAGCCAAGGCAGCAGGGCGCCGAATACCGCGAGCAACAGCCACACCGGGCGCAGGAAATGGAAGTCGCTGAGGTTGATGTCCATCAGGCCTCCTGCCGTTGACGGGCGAGCATCAGGCGCGGAATCAGCAGGGCGCCCAAGTGATAAATCGCGAGCAGGGCGATGGCCGCGCCCAGTGGCCACCAGAACAGATCGCGCTTGGGCTGGTGGCTGAGGGTTTTCACCTGATGCGGGGTGAGGGTGTCCAGGGTGCTGTAGACCTGGTCCAGCGCAGTGCGGTCTTCGGCGCGGAAGAAACGCCCGCCGGTGGCTTCGGAAATGGCCTTCAGACCTTGCAGGTTGACCTTGGCTTCGCCCTCGGCATTTGGGTCGCCGATGCCGATGGTGTGGATCACCACGCCTTTGGCCGCGGCCATCTCGGCCGCGTGATCCGGGGTGATGGCGCTGCTGGTGTCGTTGCCGTCGGTGAGCAGGATCAGCACTTTTTCCTGCTCGTGGGCCTGGTCCAGCAGTTTGAGGCTCAGGCCGATGGCGTCGCCGATGGCCGTGTTGGGGCCGGCCATGCCGATGCCGGTGTCGTCCAGCAACAGTGACAGGCTGGCGTGGTCGAGGGTCAAGGGCGCCTGCGGATAGGCGCCGGTACCGAATACGATCAGGCCGATTCGATCTTCTTTGCGCTTGTCGATAAACCCGTGCACGACGTCCTTGACCGCGGCCAGACGGTTGATTTTCTGGCCGTTGGCATCGGTGAAATCGGTGGTTTCCATCGACTGGGAGATGTCGATGGCCAGCATCAGGTCACGCACCGGCTGCTGGCGCTCAATGGGTTTTTCCACCAGCACCGGTCGACTCGCCGCCACTAGCACCAGTGCCCACACCAGCAGGTTCAGGAACAATTGCCAGCGGTTGCTGCGGGTGCCAGCCTGACTCGGCGATTGGCCGACCGCACGGCTCATCGCGCCGAAAAACGGCACGCGCACGGCGCTGCGGGCCTCGCGGTAATCGGCGAGGTAGCGATAGCCGAACCACGGTAGCGGCAGCAGGACCAACAACCAGGGGTAATCAAGCTGCCACATGATGACGCTCCACCCAGGTTTTGCAGGTGCTGAATAGTTGTTGGCGCTGTTCGCTCGGCATGGCTCGCAATAGGGCGTCAGGCGCGTAGGCCAGGCGCGCCAATTGCTGGCTGAAGTCGGCGGGCAACGACTGCTTGCTGTGCCGCTGCAAAAACGCCTGCCAATCCTCATTTCCCAGTGCCTCGGGACCTTGTAGGCGCTGGCTTGCCAGCGAAGGCGTCCTGTCAGTCGACTTCCATTTTGAATGTAAGGGCCTCTTCGCTGGCAAGCCGGCTCCTACAGGTTTGGTGATTGGCATGGAGATCGCCACGCGCTTGAGTAACTCAGGAAGCTCACGCAACGCATTCAGGTCATTGCTGCGTCGTTGCAACTCCTCCAGTCGCACCAACGCCTCGCGTCGATAGCGATCGCGCCGCCACTGCCAATACCGCCGTGCAGCGACCACCAGCAGCGTCACGATCAGCAGCGCCAGCAATGCCCACCAACCCCAGGTTTGCGGTGCGTAACTGACCGGTGCCGGCAGGGCCATTTCCTTGAGTTGGTCGATGCTCGGGATCGCGGGGTTCATCGGCGTCCCCCGGCGAGCTTGCCGAGTTCGGCACGCAGTTGTTCATGGGCCTCGAGGGCGGTGCTGAACATCATCAACGGCACCTGGCTGCGGCGCAGCAAGGTGGCGACGTCCTTGAGCCGGCCACTGAGAAAATCGCCAAGCGGCTGGTGCACCTGTTGCCGGTCTACCGCCAACTCCACCTGCAATTGTCCCTGGGTGACCAGCACGCGGCCGTTCTTCGGCAGGTTCAGCGCCAGCGGGTCGTAGACCTGCATGGCAATCACGTCGTTGTGCGCCGTCAGTTGCCGCATTAGTTGCAAGGTGCGTTCGCCCGCTCCGGCGAAGTCGCTGACGATGCAGATCAGGTGATCGTGACCGGCGACGGCCAGGCAATGCTGCAACACCTTGTCGAGCTGGTCTTCGCCTTCGGCGTCCGGGTTGGCCGCGTTGAGGGCCTGGTTCTGCTGGGCGATGCGGCTGCACAGTGCCTCGATGCGCTTGCGACTGCGCAGCGGGGCGATGCTCTCGATGCATTGATCGTTGAATACTAGGCCGCCGACGCGGTCACCGGCGTTGAACACCATCCATGCCGCCAGGGCGCCGAGTTCGGCAGCGACGGCGGATTTGAAACTGCGTTGCGAGCCGAAAAACATCGACATGCGCTGGTCGACGAGGATCAGCGCCGGGCGGTCGCGCTCTTCGGTGAATGTCCGTACCACCGGTTTGCCGGTGCGCAGGGAGGCGCGCCAGTCCAGGTGACGCAAATCGTCCCCCGGCTGATAACGGCGCAGCTCATCGAAGTTGAGGCCACGGCCACGCAAACGCGAGGCGTGGTTGCCGGCGAGGATGCTGCCTTGTGGCTGGCGCGCCAGAAAACTCAGGTCACGGGCCTTGAACTCCAAGGCCATCAACTGCGCCAGAGAGACATACACCAGGCCGTCGACGCTGTTCATGGTCATCAGGCCGGGATCGCCACTTTATCGAGCAGACGGTCGAGCACTTGATCGGCACTCACGCCATCGGCCACCGCGTCGTAGCTCAGTTGCAGGCGATGGCGCAGCACCGGGTGCACCACGGCGCGAACGTTATCGGGCGAAACGAAATCCTGGCCTTGCAACCAGGCGTCGGCGCGGGCGCAGCGATCCAGGCCGATGCCGCCACGGGGGCTGGCACCGATGCTGATCCAGCGACCGAGGTCGGCGTCGTAGTCGGCCGGGTGGCGGGTGGCGTTGATCAGGTCGATCAGGTAGCGGTCGATGGCGGGGGAGACGTGCACGGCGCTGACTTCTCGGCGCGCGGCGAACACCACGTCCTGCGACAACGAGAAGCCTTGCACGGCAGCGGTTTTGGCACCCAGGGCCTGTTCCTCTTCGCGCAACAGGCGCAGCACCTGGCTTTCGTTTTCCGCGCTCGGGTAATCGAGCAGCACCTTCATCAGGAAACGGTCCATCTGCGCTTCCGGCAGCGGGTACGTGCCTTCCTGTTCGATCGGGTTCTGGGTGGCGACCACGATGAACAGTTCCGGCAACGGATGGCTGTTGCCGGCCACGGTGATCTGGCGTTCTTCCATGGCTTCAAGCAACGCGGCCTGGACCTTGGCTGGCGCACGGTTGATTTCGTCCGCCAGGATCAAGTTGCCGAACAGCGGGCCGGGCTGGAAACGGATTTCATTCTTGCCTTCTACCTGGTGCAGCACCTCGGCGCCGGTGATGTCTGAGGGCAGCAAGTCCGGGGTGAACTGGATGCGGCTCATCTTCGCGTCCAGGTGCTTGGCCAGTGACTTGACGGTGCGGGTCTTGGCCAGGCCCGGCAAGCTTTCAAGCAGCAAGTGCCCATTGGCGAGCAAGCCGACGAGCATCTGCCGAATCACTTGATCCTGCCCGAGCACCGCTTCGGCGATGCTGGCTTGCAGGGCGTTGAGGTCGTTGAGTGCGCTCATGCGGTCTCCTAGAAAAACGCCAAAGTCATGTTGGCGCTGATGCCGTTGCCTTCAGGGCGGTTCTTGGTGTCGAACTCCGGCACCCAACGCAAGTTGAAGTTGGCCTGCGCGTCGGCGAACTTGCCGGTCCAGCCCATGGTCGGCCCGGCACCCACGGAACGTCCACGGAAGCCGCTGTCGGCGCCCGACCCCGAGTCATCGGTGACTTGCTGGATGTAACCGGCGGCGATCCCGGCGTTCCAGCCGTTACCAAAGCCGTGGGTCCACAGTGCATCGAGGGTATAGATGTTGCCGTTGCGATAATCGGTGGTGTCGTTCTCGGTGTAGAACTCCAGTCCGCTCGACAGAGTGAATTCACCGCCCTTGCCGTCCAGGTGGGTGAACGCCACGGTCGGCATGAAGGTGTAGGTGTTCTGTCCGGGGTTGGCCAGGCGGTTGTCGTTGTAGGCGCCGGTCGGCAGGTAGATCGGCAGCGAGAACGCGATGTGGTTGAGCTCGTCGAAGTGGTAGCCGGCAGCAATCGGCGTAACCAGCATGTCGGCGAACTGGGTGCCCGTGTCCGAGGAGCCCAGTGTTCGGCCGCGAGGGCCGGTGATGTTGGCCGAGATGTCGGTGTACTGCACGGGCACGCCGACAGCGGATGCGTAATTCCAGCGACCCTTGCCGGTGTCCCAGACATGGGTGAAGTTGGCCATGGTGTAGGAAACCTTCATGTCCACCCCGGTACTGACCGCGCCAACCAACGGCACCTGGGCGTTACCCTTCAGGTCGCCGTCGTACCAGATGCTGGTCAGGGACATGACCCAGCCGGGCTCCGGCGGCACGATCCCGGCATCGGAAAACACCTGCTGGCCGGTGATCGGCCGTCCGACACCGCCCTCGGCCGCCAGGACCAACGAACTGCTGCTGACCATGCACAGCGCCAACAGCGGGCGCACTACTAATGGCCTGATCATGAGTGACTCCACTTGTTTTTTGTTTGTAGGGGGTCGATGGCGGCCATTGCCATAGGCGCGGGGCGATCGCTTGCCGAACACCTTGAAAGAATTGGGGAAACAGCTGTTGGGGGCAGTGGAGCGCAGGAACGGAGGGTGCGGACATCGGGGCGATAAAGTGTTCCCCCGACGTAAAAAACAGGCGCATGCGAAGTCGCCAAAAGAAAGGCGCGCATCTGCGTATTATTCGACATGATTCCCCCGATTCCCTGGTGGCTCATTTTGGGCACTCGGCCCTTATATTTGGCCGTTACTGCGTAATCCTTTTCTGAACGAGCCGTAGGACGCGTCAGATGAAGTTAGCATCTAACCACGAGTTAGCCAGTCGAATGAATTAATTCTTTGGTTTTGTGTGCAGCTTCTCGTTGTTTTTGTGTACTGGAAAGTTAATGCGAAACAAGCGCTTGCCCGAACAAGTTAAGTGACCATCGAGTCAATGTAGGAGCGAGCCTGTTCGCGAAGGCGGTCAGTCAGTCAATATAGGTGTTGAATGTGACGACCTCTTCGCGAGCAGGCTCGCTCCCACAGAAAACCGAAGCCATAGCCAGTCAAGCTCAGTTCTTCTTCGCCTGCTCCCACACCCGCTCTTCCTGCTCGCGCAGTTCAGGTGTGAACTCGGCACCAAAATCTTCGGCTTCGAACACCTGGCGAATCTCGATCTCGGCCTCGGTGCCCGGCATCGGGTTGGGGCAGCGCTTGACCCACTCGATGGCTTCTTCCCGGGACTTCACCTTCCACAACCAGAAACCGGCAATCAGCTCCTTGGTTTCGATGAAAGGGCCGTCGATGACCGAGCGCTGATTGCCTGAAAATTTCACTCGAGCGCCTTTGCTGCTCGGGTGCAGGCCTTCGCCCGCCAGCATGATGCCGGCCTTGACCAGTTCTTCGTTGTAGTTGCCCATGGCGGTCAACAGTTCCTGGCTGGGCATAACCCCGGCTTCGGAATCCGCGCTGGCCTTGATGATGATCATGAATCGCATGGTCTCGTCTCCGTTGCAGTTGAGTGGTTCGATTTATAGTCGAACGACGGTGGCGCAATTCGACAGGGTTGTTAGCAAAAATTTGCGTCGATGACAGGACCTGTACCTTTCGTCATGAACACCGGTTTACGGCGGGTGAGGGCGTACTCTGTAATTACGTACGCCCACCCACCTGTAGGCGTGAGCCTGCTCGCGATAGCGTCAGACCCGTCACCTGCAATGTTGACTGACATTTCGCTTTCGCGAGCAGGCTTGCTCCTACAGTTTTGTAGGTTGTATCCAGTTGTGCGCACTGACACATGACAATTTATGTTTGACCATAGGTCACCGGACCATTTCGTGGTTAACTTCGGCCTCGTCAAAATTCTCCACCACAACGTTCAGAAGGACTCCGTTCATGGCTCAAGTCACTCTTAAAGGCAACCCGGTTCAAGTCAACGGCCAACTGCCACAAGCCGGTTCCAAGGCGCCAGCCTTTTCCCTGGTTGCCGGCAATCTGTCCGACGTCACCCTGAAAGACTTTGCCGGCAAGCGCAAAGTGCTGAACATCTTCCCAAGCGTTGACACCCCGACCTGCGCGACCTCGGTACGCAAGTTCAACGCCCAGGCCAACGACGTGGCCAACACCGTCGTGCTGTGTATCTCCGCTGACCTGCCGTTCGCCCAGGCCCGTTTCTGCGGCGCCGAAGGCCTGGAAAACGTACAGAACCTGTCGACCCTGCGCGGTGCCGAGTTCATCCAGAACTACGGCGTGGCCATTGCGGATGGCCCGCTCAAAGGCCTGACGGCTCGCGCCGTTGTGGTGCTGGACGAAAACGACAATGTGCTGCACAGCGAACTGGTTGGCGAAATCGCTGACGAGCCGAACTATGAAGCGGCTCTGGCCGTTCTCAAGTAAGGCAGCTTTACAATGTTTAACGGCCTGGCTCTGTCCAGGCCGTTTTCATTTGTGTTTCAGTGTCTTGGATAAATCTCCTGTTACGTAAGCCGAAGGTAAATTGCCGGTAAAGGCGCTTTGCTTAAGACCCGCCAGTGCTTATCGTTCAGCCTCATGTAAAAGAAGCCCACGCGCCCAATGGTTGATCACTCAATGCAATCCTCCGCCTCCCGTAGTCCTCGTCGCTGGCTGTTCGGCCTGCTTGTCCTGCTGGTCATCGCCGCCCTGTGCTGGAAATTCTGGCCCGGCAGCGCTGCACACAAGGAGGCGGCGGGGCAAAAAGCCGTTGCCGGACATACCGGCAAAGCGGGCGGGATGCGACCTGGTTTCGGCGGCGCCTCCGGCCCGGTGCCGGTGCGCGTGGCGCCGGCGGTCAAGGGTGATTTCCCGCTGTATTTCAAGGCGCTGGGCACCGTGACTGCGCTGAACACGATCAACGTGCGCAGCCGCGTCGGCGGAGAGCTGGTCAAGATCACTTTCGAAGAAGGGCAGATGGTCAAGGCGGGTGACCTGCTCGCCGAAATCGATCCACGTCCTTACCAGAATGCCTTGCTGCAGGCCGAAGGCACGTTGCTGCAAAACCAGGCGCAACTGAAAAACGCCCAAGTCGACGTCGAGCGTTACCGTGGCCTGTTCCGCGAAGACAGTATCGCCAAACAGACCCTCGACACCGCCGAAGCGCTGGTCGGCCAGTTCCAGGGCACGGTCAAGACCAACCAGGCGGCGGTCAACGACGCCAAGCTCAACCTCGAATTCACCAAGATCCGCGCACCGATTGCCGGTCGCGTAGGTCTGCGTCAACTGGACGTCGGCAACCTGGTAGCCGCCAACGACACCACGGCGCTGGCGATCATCACCCAGACCCAACCGATCAGCGTCGCTTTCACCCTGCCGGAAAACAGCCTCGACACCGTGCTCGCGCGCTATCGCAGCGGCGCCAAGTTGCCAGCCGAAGCCTGGGACCGTGGCGACACCAAACTCCAGGCCACTGGCGTATTGCAGAGCCTGGACAACCAGATCGACGTGACCACCGGCACCCTGAAGTTCAAGGCCCGCTACGAGAACCGCGATCAATCGTTGTTCCCCAATCAGTTCGTCAATGTGCGTCTTCTGGCTGACACCCTCAGGGGCGTGGTGCTCGCACCTTCCGCGGCGATCCAGTTCGGCACCAACGGCACCTTCGTCTACGCCCTGGACGGTGACAAGAAGGTCAAGATCCGCCCGTTGAAAGTCGGCGCCAGTGATGGCCTGAACACAGTGGTCACCGAAGGCCTGGCTCCGGGAGAGCGAGTTGTGCTGGAGGGCACCGACCGCCTGAAGGACGGCAGCGATGTGGAAGTCGTCAACGACACCCAGGACGTGCCGACCACCCCGACCGAACACCTGCAAGGCAAGTCGGCGGCCACCGCGGCTGAACCCGCGACCACCGACAAGGCGAAAAAGGGCGGCGCATGAATCTCTCGCGGCTGTTCATCCTTCGCCCGGTAGCCACCACGCTGAGCATGCTGGCCATCGTCTTGGCCGGCTTGATCGCCTATCGGCTGTTGCCGGTGTCGGCATTGCCTCAGGTCGACTACCCGACCATTCGCGTCATGACCCTGTACCCCGGCGCCAGCCCGGATGTCATGACCAGCGCGGTGACCGCGCCGCTTGAGCGGCAGTTCGGGCAGATGCCGGGCCTGACGCAAATGGCCTCCACCAGCTCCGGCGGCGCGTCGGTACTGACGCTGCGATTCAGCCTCGACATCAACATGGACGTAGCCGAGCAACAGGTGCAGGCAGCGATCAACGCCGCGACCAACCTGCTGCCCAAGGACCTGCCGGCACCGCCGGTGTACAACAAGGTCAACCCGGCCGACACGCCGGTGCTGACCCTGGCCATCACCTCCAAGACCATGTTGCTGCCCAAGCTCAACGACCTGGTCGATACGCGCATGGCGCAGAAGATTGCCCAGATCAGCGGCGTCGGCATGGTCAGCATTGCTGGCGGCCAGCGCCAGGCCGTGCGTATCAAGGTCAACCCGGAGGCCCTGGCGGCCAATGGCTTGAACCTGTCGGACGTGCGCACCTTGATTGGTGCCTCCAATGTCAACCAGCCCAAGGGTAACTTCGATGGCCCGACCCGGGTCTCGATGCTCGATGCCAACGATCAACTGACGTCGCCCCAGGACTACGCCAACCTGATCCTGGCCTACGCCAACGGCGCGCCGCTGCGCCTCAAGGACGTCGCGCAAATCGTCGACGGCGCCGAGAACGAGCGCCTCGCGGCATGGGCCAACGAGAACCAGGCCGTGTTGCTGAACATCCAGCGCCAGCCTGGGGCCAACGTGATCGAGGTGGTCGACCGGATCAAGGCCCTGCTGCCGAGCATCACCGACAACCTTCCGGCCGGTCTCGACGTGGTGGTGTTGACCGACCGCACCCAGACCATCCGTGCTTCGGTCAAGGACGTGCAGCACGAATTGCTGATCGCCATCGCTTTGGTGGTCATGGTCACCTTCCTGTTCCTGCGTCGAGCCAGCGCCACGATCATTCCGTCGGTGGCCGTGCCGCTGTCGCTGATCGGCACGTTCGGCGTGATGTACCTGGCCGGGTTCTCGGTGAACAACCTGACTCTAATGGCGCTGACCATCGCCACCGGCTTCGTGGTGGACGATGCGATCGTCATGCTGGAGAACATCGCCCGATTCATCGAGGAAGGCGACAGCCCGCTCAACGCTGCGCTCAAAGGCGCCAAGCAGATCGGCTTCACCCTGATTTCCCTGACGTTGTCGCTGATTGCGGTGTTGATCCCGCTGCTGTTCATGGCCGACGTGGTCGGGCGCTTGTTCCGCGAGTTCGCCATCACCCTGGCGGTGGCGATCCTGATTTCCCTGGTGGTGTCCCTGACCCTGACGCCGATGATGTGCGCGCGCTTGCTCAAGCGTGAGCCCAAGGAGGACGAGCAAGGGCGTTTCTACCGGGCCAGCGGTGCGTTCATCGACTGGATGATTGCCGCCTATGGGCGCAAGTTGCAGTGGGTGCTCAAGCACCAGCCGCTGACCCTGTTGGTGGCCATCGCGACCCTGGTGCTGACGGTGTTCCTGTACATGGTGGTGCCCAAGGGCTTTTTCCCGGTGCAGGACACCGGGGTGATCCAGGGTATTTCCGAGGCGCCGCAATCGATTTCCTTCGCCGCCATGAGCGAGCGCCAACAGGAACTGGCCAAGGTGATTCTGGCCGACCCGGCGGTCGAGAGCCTGTCGTCCTACATCGGTGTCGACGGTGACAACTCGACGCTCAACAGCGGTCGTCTGCTGATCAACCTCAAGTCCCACAGCGACCGTGACCTGAGCGCCACGCAAGTGATTACACGTCTGCAACCGGAGCTGGACAAGCTGATCGGTATCCGCCTGTTTATGCAGCCGGTGCAGGACCTGACGATTGAAGACCGGGTCAGCCGCACGCAGTACCAGTTCAGCATGTCGTCACCGGACGCGGAGCTGCTGAGCCTGTGGAGCGGGCGCCTGGTCGAGGCCCTGGCAGAGCGCCCCGAGCTGACCGACGTCGCCAGCGATTTGCAGGACAAGGGTTTGCAGGTGTACCTGGTGATTGACCGCGATGCAGCGTCGCGGGTCGGTGTGTCGGTGTCGAACATCACCGATGCGCTGTACGACGCCTTTGGTCAGCGGCAGATTTCCACGATCTACACCCAGGCCAGCCAGTATCGCGTGGTGCTGCAATCGCAGTCCGGCGAGAAGATCGGCCCGGATGCGCTGAACCAGATTCACGTCAAGACCACCGACGGCGGCCAGGTGCGCCTGTCCAGTCTGGCGCACATCGAAGAGCGCCAGGCGCAACTGGCGATTACTCACATCGGCCAGTTCCCGGCAGTGATGATGTCCTTCAACCTGGCGCCCGGCGTGGCGTTGGGGCATGCGGTCGAGATCATCGAGCAGGTGCAGAAGGACATCGGCATGCCGATTGGCGTGCAGACCCAGTTCCAGGGCGCGGCGCAGGCGTTCCAGGCTTCGTTGTCGAGCACCTTGCTGTTGATCCTGGCGGCGGTGGTGACCATGTACATCGTGCTCGGCGTGCTGTACGAGAGCTACATCCACCCGATCACCATTCTCTCGACCTTGCCGTCGGCGGCGGTCGGCGCCTTGCTTGCCTTGATCCTGAGCGGCAATGACCTGGGCATGATCGCGATCATCGGCATCATTTTGCTGATCGGTATCGTGAAGAAGAACGCGATCATGATGATCGACTTCGCCCTCGACGCCGAACGCAACCAGGGCATGGACCCGGAAACGGCGATCTATCAGGCCGCGTTGCTGCGTTTCCGGCCGATCCTGATGACCACCATGGCGGCGCTCTTCGGCGCGGTGCCGTTGATGCTCGCCACCGGTTCCGGCGCAGAGTTGCGCCAGCCGCTGGGCCTGGTCATGGTCGGTGGCTTGTTGCTGAGCCAGGTTCTGACGTTGTTTACCACGCCGGTGATCTACCTGTATTTCGATCGGTTGGGACGTCGTTTTGGCAAGGCACGCGCCGAAGAGGCGACGGTATGACGGCGCACAAAACCTGTGGGAGCGAGCCTGCTCGCGATGAGGCCCGTACACCCAATATCAATGTTGGCTGTTCCACCGCGTTCGCGAGCAGGCTCGCTCCCACAGGGGAGATGCAGGGCTCTTGGGTTGGTAGCGGGAGCGAGCATCGATGAACCTTTCCGGCCCTTTCATCAAGCGCCCGGTCGCGACCATGTTGCTGAGCCTGGCGATCATGCTGCTGGGCGGCGTGAGCTTCGGTTTGTTGCCGGTGTCACCGTTGCCGCAAATGGACTTCCCGGTGATTGTGGTCCAGGCCAGCCTGCCCGGTGCCAGCCCCGAGGTGATGGCGTCCACCGTGGCGACGCCGCTGGAGCGCTCCTTCGGCACCATTGCCGGGGTCAACACCATGAGCAGCCGCTCCAGCCAGGGTTCGACCCGGGTGATTCTGCAATTTGACCTCGACCGCGACATCAACGGCGCGGCGCGGGAAGTGCAGGCCGCGATCAACGCCTCGCGCACGCTGCTGCCGAGCGGGATGCGCAGCATGCCGACCTACAAGAAGGTCAACCCTTCCCAGGCGCCGATCATGGTGCTGTCGCTGACCTCGGACGTGCTGGAAAAAGGCCAGCTGTATGACCTGGCCTCGACAATCCTTTCCCAGAGCCTGTCCCAGGTGCAGGGCGTCGGCGAGGTGCAGATCGGCGGCAGTTCGTTGCCAGCCGTGCGCATCGAACTTGAACCGCAGTCGCTGAACCAGTACGGCGTGGCCCTGGACGATGTGCGCAACACTATCGCTAATGCCAACGTGCGCCGGCCCAAGGGTTCGGTGGAGGACGATCAGCGCTTGTGGCAGGTCCAGGCCAACGACCAGCTGGAAAAAGCCAAGGACTACGAGTCGCTGATCATCCACTACAACGGCGGCGCGGCCCTGCGCCTCAAGGATGTGGCCAAGGTCAGCGACGGCGTCGAGGACCGCTACAACAGCGGTTTCTTCAACGATGACGCCGCGGTGCTGCTGGTGATCAACCGGCAGGCCGGCGCCAACATCATCGAGACGGTCAACGAAATCAAGGCGCAGTTGCCGGCGTTGCAGGCGGTGCTGCCGGCCAGCGTCAAGCTGAACCTGGCCATGGACCGTTCGCCGGTGATCAAGGCCACGCTGCACGAAGCGGAAATGACCTTGCTGATTGCCGTGGCACTGGTGATCCTGGTGGTGTTCCTGTTCCTCGGTAATTTCCGCGCCTCGCTGATTCCGACGCTGGCGGTGCCGGTGTCGCTGGTCGGTACCTTTGCGGTGATGTACCTGTATGGATTCTCGT
Organism: Pseudomonas sp. NFX15; assembly: GCF_049132105.1. Classification (NCBI taxonomy): domain Bacteria; kingdom Pseudomonadati; phylum Pseudomonadota; class Gammaproteobacteria; order Pseudomonadales; family Pseudomonadaceae; genus Pseudomonas; species Pseudomonas sp. NFX15. The sequence continues at coordinate 103,116 of NZ_JAFMPV010000017.1, read as the reverse complement.
TGAACAACCTGTCGCTGATGGCGCTGATCCTGGCCACTGGGCTGGTGGTCGACGATGCCATCGTGGTGCTGGAGAATATCTCCCGGCACATCGACGAGGGCGTGCCACCGATGAAGGCCGCCTACCTCGGCGCCCAGGAAGTCGGTTTCACCTTGCTGTCGATGAACGTCTCGCTGGTGGCAGTGTTCCTGTCGATCCTGTTCATGGGCGGGATCATCGAGAGCCTGTTCCGCGAATTCTCGATCACACTGGCGGCCTCGATCGTGGTCTCGCTGGTGGTGTCGCTGACCCTGACGCCGATGCTCTGCGCCCGCTGGCTCAAGCCGCACACGCCGGGGCAGGAGAACCGCCTGCAACGCTGGAGCCAGCGCGCCAACGACTGGATGGTCGGCAAATACGCCACCAGCCTCGACTGGGTACTGCGCCACAAACGCCTGACCTTACTCAGTTTGTTCGTGACAATCGGCGTCAACATTGCGCTGTATGTTGTTGTTCCTAAAGCATTTATGCCGCAGCAGGATACCGGCCAACTGATCGGTTTCGTGCGCGGCGACGACGGCCTGTCGTTCAGCGTGATGCAGCCGAAGATGGAAGTTTTCCGTCGTGCGGTGCTCAAGGATGAAGCGGTAGAAAGCGTTGCCGGGTTCATCGGCGGTACCAACGGCACCAACAACGCCTTCATGCTGGTGCGCCTGAAACCGATCAAGGAACGCAATATTTCCGCGCAGAAAGTCATCGAACGCCTGCGCAAGGAAATGCCCAAGGTCGCCGGTGCACAGTTGATGCTGATGGCCGACCAGGACCTGCAATTCGGCGGCGGCCGAGAGCAGACCACTTCGCAATACTCCTACATCCTGCAAAGCGGGGACCTGGGGGCGTTGCGCGAGTGGTATCCGAAAGTCGTCACCGCGCTGCGGGCCTTGCCGGAGCTGACGGCAATCGATGCGCGGGAAGGGCGCGGCGCGCGGCAAGTGACGCTGATCGTCGACCGTGACCAGGCCAAGCGCCTGGGGGTCGACATGGACATGGTCACCGCGGTGTTGAACAACGCCTACAGCCAGCGGCAGATTTCGACCATCTACGACAGCCTCAACCAGTATCAGGTGGTGATGGAGGTCAATCCGAAATATGCGCAGGACCCGATCACCCTCAAGCAGGTGCAGGTGATTACCGCCAGCGGTGCGAGGATTCCGCTGTCGACCATCGCCCATTACGAGGACAGCCTGGAAGACGACCGGGTCAGTCACGAGGGCCAGTTCGCCTCGGAAAGCATTTCCTTCGACATGGCCGAAGGCGTGACGGTGGAGCAGGGCACCGCCGCCATCGAGCGGGCGATTGCCAAGGTCGGTTTGCCGGAAGACGTGATCGTGAAGATGGCCGGTACCGCCGATGCCTTCGCGGCCACGCAAAAAAGCCAGCCGTTCATGATCCTCGGCGCGCTGGTGGCGGTGTACCTGGTGTTGGGCGTGCTATATGAAAGCTACGTGCATCCACTGACGATCCTCTCGACCTTGCCGTCGGCCGGGGTCGGTGCATTGCTGTCGATCTACGCGCTCGGCGGCGAGTTCAGCCTGATTTCGTTGCTCGGGCTGTTCCTGCTGATTGGCGTGGTGAAGAAAAATGCCATCCTGATGATCGACCTCGCGCTGCAACTGGAACGGCATCAAGGCATGGCGCCGCTGGAATCGATTCGCAGCGCCTGCCTGCAACGTTTGCGGCCGATCCTGATGACCACCCTGGCGGCGATCCTCGGTGCCTTGCCGTTGTTGCTGAGCCGTGCCGAAGGCGCGGAGATGCGCCAGCCGCTGGGCCTGACCATCATCGGCGGGCTGATCTTCAGTCAAGTGCTGACGCTCTACACCACCCCGGTGGTTTACCTCTATCTCGACAAACTGCGCCATCGTTTCAATAAATGGCGTGGGGTACGTACCGATGCTGCTCTGGAAACTCCGCTATGACTGAACGTTCGCTTTTCAACCAGGCTGCACCGCTGATCATGGCTCGAGGCTCGCGCTTGTTGAGCCTGTCTCTGTGCGTGGCGATGCTCAGTGCCTGCGCCGTCGGCCCGGACTACCAGCGCCCGCAAACCGCCGAACCTGCGCAGTACAAGGCCGCAGACGGCTGGCGCCAGGCCAACCCGAGCGATGCCCTGGCGCGCGGTGCGTGGTGGGAGTTGTACGGTGACCGACAGCTCAACGGCTTGATCGATAAACTCAACAGCTCCAACCAGACCGTGGCCCAGTCCGAGGCGCAGTTCCGACAGGCCCAGGCCTTGGTGCGCAGCGCACGTGGGGCGTTTTTCCCGACGGTCGACCTCAACGTCAGCAAGAACCGTTCTAGCCAAGGCACCGGCAGCAGCAGTTCCAGCCTTAGCAGTTCGTCCAGCGGTATTCGCGACACGTACTCGGCGCAGGTGGGCGTGAGTTGGGAGGCCGATGTATGGGGCAAGCTGCGCCGGGGCCTGGAAGCCGACACCGCGAATGCCCAGGCCAGCTTTGCCGATCTGGCCGCAATGCGCCTCAGCCAGCAGTCGGAACTGGTGCAGAATTACCTGCAACTGCGTGTGATCGATGGTCAGAAGCGCTTGCTGCAGGACACGGTCGAGGCTTATCAGCGCTCGCTGAAAATGACCGAGAACCAGTACCGCGCCGGTGTTTCCGGCAAGGACGCCGTGGCCCAGGCCCAGACGCAGCTCAAAAGCACTGAAGCCGACATGGTTGACCTGATTTGGCAACGTGCGCAGTTCGAGAACGCCATTGCCGTGCTGATCGGCCTGCCACCGGCGGAATTCAACCTGGCAGAAACCCAAGACATTCCGCGGTTGCCGCAAGTGCCGTCGGCGCTGCCTTCGCAGTTGCTGGAGCGGCGCCCGGACATCGCCTCCGCCGAGCGCTCGGTGATGGCTGCCAACGCCAATATCGGCGTGGCCAAGGCCGCCTATTATCCCGACCTGACCTTGAACATGAACGGCGGTTACAGCAGCAGCACCTATTCCAACTGGATCAGCCTGCCGAACCGCTTCTGGTCGGTGGGGCCGCAATTGGCCATGACCCTGTTCGACGGCGGCCAGCGCTCGGCGGAAGTCGACCGCAGTGAAGCGGCCTACGACGAAACCGTGGCTAAGTATCGCCAGACTGTGCTCGACGGTTTCCGCGAGGTGGAAAACTATATGGTGCAACTCAAGGTGCTGCAGGACGAGGCCGTTCCGCGCCAGCAGGCCCTGGACGCCGCCCGTGAATCGCTGCGCCTGACGCAGAACCAGTACAAGGCTGGTTTGATTGCCTACATCGATGTGGTCGTGACCCAAGCCGCCGCGCTGAACAACGAACGCAGCAACCTGGACCTGCTGCAAAGCCGCTTGATCGCCAGCGTGCAGTTGATTGCCGCGTTGGGCGGGGGGTGGGATGGGCAGCTTCAGGTGAGTGACAACCCGTAACCGTTGGTTTCCCGCTTGACCTGATGGAAAAAAAACACCGTAGGAGCTGGCTGCCAGCGAAGGCGTCGTTTCAAACAACATTAATGTTGAGCCTGATGGCCCCTTCGCCGGCAAGCCGGCTCCTACAGGTTTTGCGTTCGACTCGAGTTAATGTTGTGCCTTAAAACAAGCGTTTCATCGGACTGATGGCCTTTTGCTTATTTTGTGAGTGCGTTCTCATTTGGAATCAGTACAATCGCCGCATTTGCCCCAGCGAGAATCAATACCATTAACGGGGCAGTCGCGAGAAGTCCCCATGCTTATCGGTAGCTATTCTCCCACGCTGGTCATCATCTCCCTCTGTGTAGCGATTCTCGCGTCATACACCGCACTCGATCTCACTGGGCGCATCGCCACCGCCAAGGGCCGTGCCGTGCACCTGTGGACCGTAGGCGGGGCGGTTGCCATGGGCGTTGGCGTCTGGTCGATGCACTTTATCGGCATGCTCGCCTTCAAGTTGCCCATCGACCTGGGTTACGACGGCTCCATCACCCTGTTGTCGCTGTTGATCAGTGTGCTTTCCAGTGGCTTTGCACTGTGGCTGGTCAGCCAGCCGCAACTGCCGGCTTGGCAATTGGCCTTTGGCGCATTGGTCATGGGCGCGGGCATCAGCGCGATGCACTACACCGGCATGGCTGCCATGCGCATGCAACCGGGCATCGACTACGACCCGACGCTGTTTGGCGCCTCGCTGATGATCGCCGTTGGCGCTTCCGGCGCGGCGTTGTGGATCGCCTTCCATTTGCGCCAGCACACACCTTATGTACGCCTGATCCGTGGTGGCGCGGCCGTGATCATGGGCATTGCCATCGTCGGCATGCACTACACCGGCATGGCGGCGGCACGCTTTGCCGATGGCAGTTTTTGCGGGGCGGCGGTCGAAGGCCTGAACGGCAAGGGTCTGGACAACCTGGTGTTGATCACTACGCTGGCGGTGCTGAGCATTGCCTTGCTGACCTCGATCCTCGATGCACGCCTGGAGGCCCGCACCGCGAGCCTCGCGCAGTCACTGACCGAGGCCAACCGCGAGCTGACCCAGTTGGCCCTGCACGACACCCTTACCGGGCTGCCCAACCGCACGCTGCTCGCCGATCGCATCGATCAAGCCATGTCACGGGTACAGGAAGAGGGCGGCTGGTTTGCCCTGATGTTCATCGACCTGGACGGTTTCAAACCGGTCAACGATGCCTTCGGCCACCACATGGGCGACCTGCTGTTGCGCGAAGTGGCCCAGCGCCTGCGCGAAGATTTGCGCAGCCAGGACACCCTGGCCCGGATCGGCGGCGATGAATTCGTGTTGCTGGTGCAATTGAACGAGCAGATCGACGCCCTGAACCTCGCGGCCCGTCAGGTCGGGTTGATCGCGCATTCGTTCCGGGTGGCCGAACACGATTTGCAGATCTCCGCCAGCGTCGGCATCGCGCTGTTTCCGGGTAACGGCCAGACGGCCCATGAATTGCTGATGAACGCCGATGCGGCGATGTATCACGCCAAGGGTGCGGGCAAAAACGGCTACAGCTTTTTCGACGCTTCGATGAACAGCAACGCGCGCAAGCAACTGCAATTGCTGCAAGACCTGCGACACGCCTTGGAACATCGGGAATTCTGCCTGCATTACCAGCCCAAGTTCGATGCGGCCAATGGTCGTCCGGTCGGCGCCGAGGCCTTGTTGCGTTGGGAACACCCGACGCAAGGCATGCTGTTGCCCGACAAATTCATCGAGCTGGCGGAAAAAACCGGGCTGATCATTCCGATCGGCGAGTGGGTGCTCAACGAAGCCTGCCGTCAGATGCGCGAATGGTACGTGCTGGGCTACACGCAATGGCGCATCGCGGTAAACCTGTCGGCCATTCAGTTCTGCCATGCAGGCCTGGTCCAGAGCGTTGCCAAGGCGCTGGCGACGCATCACTTGCCGGCCAACAGCCTGACCCTGGAAATCACCGAAACCACCGCCATGAGCGATGCCGATGCGAGCATGACGGTACTGCGGGAACTGTCGGAAATGGGCGTCGACCTGTCCATCGACGATTTCGGCACCGGCTATTCGAGCTTGATGTACCTCAAGCGCCTGCCGGCCAACGAGCTGAAAATCGACCGTGGTTTTGTCCGCGACCTGGAGCGCGACAGCGATGACGCCGCCATTGTCTCCGCCATCGTCGCTCTCGGCCAGGCGCTGGGCTTGCGCATCGTTGCCGAAGGCGTGGAGACGGGCGTGCAGCAGGACTTCCTGACCCAGCTCGGTTGCGATTCGCTGCAAGGCTACCTGCTGGGCCATCCACTGCCGGCCGCCGGCTTCATGGTGGAAATCCTGCGCGGCGAGCAGCGGGTCGCCAGCTAACCAGCCGCCATCAAGCTTTCTGTGTCAATCAGGCTTGATGTGGCAACGGGGCTTGATTTTTGTGGCGAGGGAGCGTGCTCCCTCGCCACAGGGCTGGGCCGATTTCATGCAAAAACCGCCAATGGCGGTTATTCTTGGCCCCGACCGCTTAAGCTTTGATTGGGGGAAAGCTCGCATGGACAAAGTCATCGTCATCACCGGCGGCAGCCGCGGCATTGGGGCCGCCACCGCCTTGTTGGCCGCCGCGCAGGGCTATCGGATCTGCATCAACTACCTGGCCGACGAACAGGCCGCCCTCGGCGTGCTGGAGCAACTGCGCGCCCTCGGTGCGCAAGCCATCGCGGTTCGGGCCGACGTCAGCATCGAAGACGAAGTGATCGCGCTGTTCAATCGGGTCGACAGCGAGCTGGGCCGGGTCACCGCACTGGTGAACAATGCCGGCACCGTCGGGCAAAAGTCCCGGGTCGACGAAATGTCCGAGTTCCGCATTCTCAAGATCATGAAAACCAACGTGCTGGCGCCGATCCTTTGCGCCAAGCACGCGATCCTGCGCATGTCGCCCAAACACGGCGGGCAGGGCGGCAGCATCGTCAATGTGTCTTCGGTGGCCTCGCGTTTGGGCTCGCCCAACGAATACGTCGACTACGCCGCCTCCAAAGGCGCGCTGGACTCCTTCACCATCGGCCTGTCCAAGGAAGTGGCGGGCGAGGGGATTCGGGTCAACGCCGTACGCCCGGGCTACATCTACACCGACTTCCACGCCCTGAGCGGCGACCCGGACCGGGTCAGCAAACTGGAATCGGCAATTCCGATGGCGCGGGGCGGGCGCCCGGATGAAGTGGCGGAGGCGATTGTCTGGTTGCTGTCGGACAAGGCTTCTTATGCGACGGGGACGTTTGTCGATCTCGGTGGTGGGCGCTGATTTAAACATTGCGTTGTCGCTGCTGGCCTCTTCGCCGGAAAGCCGGCTCCCACGGGGTTTCGGGGATCCCTTGTAGGAGCCGGCTTGCCGGCGGAGGCGATAGAACAGCCAACCTCGAACGCTCAAAACGACCGTACAATCCGCCCCAATGTCTCCATCGCCTTCTCGGAGTCCTCGGTCCAAGGGCTACCGTAATTCAGACGAATACAATTCCTGAACCGCTGTCCCGGCGAAAATATCGGCCCCGGCGCAATGCTGATTCCCTGCGCCAATGCCATCCGAAACAACTTCAACGAATCCATCCGTTCCGGCAGTTCCAGCCACAGGAAGTAGCCTCCAGCAGGCTGGCTGACGCGAGTCTCTGCAGGGAAATACCGGGCAATCGCCGTCAGCATCGCGCTTTGCTGGTCTTCCAGCGCATGGCGCAATTTACGCAGGTGCCGGTCATAGCCACCGTGTTGCAGGTAGTCGGCGATGGCCGCCTGGGCTGGCATCGACGCACACAACGAGGTCATGAGTTTCAGCCGTTCGATCTTTTGCGCGAAACGCCCGGCGGCAACCCAACCGATGCGGTAGCCGGGAGCCAGGCTCTTGGCGAACGACCCGCAATGCATCACCAGGCCTTCGGTATCAAAGGCCTTGGCCGGTTTCGGCGCTTGTTGGCCGTAATACAATTCGGCGTAGACATCATCTTCGATCAGCGGCACTTGATGGCGTCGCAGCAGTTCCACCAATTGCTGTTTCCTGGCCTCGGGCACGGTCGCGCCGATCGGGTTCTGGAAACTGGTCATGCACCAGCAGGCCTTGATTGGATGACGTTCGAGGGTTTGTTCAAGCACGCCGAGGTCGATGCCGTCGCGCGGGTGCACGGGGATTTCCACGGCCTTGAGTTTCAAACGTTCGAGCACTTGCAGGCAGGCGTAGAACGCCGGGGCTTCGATGGCCACCAGGTCGCCGGGTTGGGTCACCGCTTGCAGACACAGGTTCAGGGCTTCGAGGGCACCGTTGGTGATCAGCAGTTCTTCCATGGGCAGCATCAGCCCGCCGACCATGTAGCGCAGGGCGATTTGCCGGCGCAGTTGCGGGTTGCCAGGGGACATGTCAGTGACGACCATGCGCGGGTCCATCTCGCGGCTGGCGCTGGCCAGTGAGCGGGACAATCGCTGAAGCGGAAACAGGGTCGGGCTGGGAAACGCCGAGCCGAAAGGCACGGTGTTCGGGTCCTTGATCGAGTCGAGCACCGAGAACACCAGTTCGCTGACGTCGACTTCGGTGGATTCGTTGACCTGATTGCTGATCACCGGCTCGGAAAACGGCCGCGGCGCATGGGCGTTGACGAAGTAACCCGAACGCGGGCGGGCGCGGATCAGTCCGCGACGCTCCAGCAGGTAATAGGCCTGGAACACCGTCGACGGGCTGACGCCGTAGGTCTGGCTGGCGTAACGCACCGACGGCACTCGCTGGCCCGGGCCGAGGACGCCTGAGCGGATCAGTTCTGCAATGTCATCGGCGAATTGTTCGTAGCGTTTCATCGGTATCCCGTCATGGTGCTCATTCAATCAGCTTTTGTAGCGAAAGACTTGCTTGTGGCGAGGGGGCTTGCCCCCGTTGAACTGTGCAGCAAGCGCATTTTGAGGCCGCTTCGCGACCCAACGGGGGCGAGCCCCCTCGCCACAGTGGATTGCATTACCAACACAGGGCACCTCGCCAAGGTCAGCATCTTAAAGGCTCAGCGATTCATTGGCGCCACAAACCGGCTCTTCGCCACGCTATAAACATCCGGTTCATCGCTATCGACGACTTTGAAACTGAGGCTCTGCGAACTACTGGCCGCACGCTCAAAGAGCATCGCCACCGACACCGGTACATCGACAATCTCGCCCGGCGCCAGGCTCAATCGAGTCTTGCCCTGCCACTCGAAACCGTCGGCGTCCACCAGGCTCAATTGATAGTCCTGACGCTGCTGGGTCTTGTTGATCACCTTCAGGCTGTAGATGTTTTCGATCTGCCCCTGGCTGTTCTCGCGGAACAGGCCGCGGTCCTTGCTGACGTCGAGGGACACCATAGGTCGTTCCACCAATGCCACCACCAAGGCTGCGATCATCACCAGCAGCACGGCGGTGTAGCCGATCAGGCGCGGACGCAGCAGGTGTGTCTTGCCACCCTGCAACTGATGCTCGGACGTGTAGCTTATCAATCCTGGGGCATAGCCCATTTTGTCCATGATCGAATCACAGGCGTCGATGCACGCGGCGCAACCGATGCACTCCATCTGCAAGCCATCGCGAATGTCGATGCCGGTCGGACAAACCTGCACGCAGAGCTGGCAATCGATGCAGTCGCCCAAACCGACCTCGGCGGGTTTGACTTCGCGCTTGCGCGGGCCACGGTTTTCGCCACGGGCGACATCGTAGGAAATGGTCAGGGTGTCTTTGTCGAACATCACGCTCTGGAACCGCGCATACGGGCACATGTGCATGCACACCGCTTCGCGCAGCCAACCGGCGTTGATGTACGTGGCACCCGTGAAGAACAGCACCCAGAACAGGCTGACGCCACTGATTTGAAAGGTCAGCAGCGCTTCGGCCAGCGGCCGGATCGGTGTGAAGTAGCCGACAAAGGTCAGGCCGGTAAGCAGGCTGATGGCCAACCACAAGGTGTGCTTGGCCGAGCGACGCATCAGTTTGTCCAGGCCCCACGGCGCGGCTTGCAGCTTGATGCGCTGGTTGCGCTCGCCCTCGGTAAGCTGCTCGCACCACATGAAGAGCCAGGTCCAGGAACTTTGCGGGCAGGTGTAGCCACACCAGACCCGGCCGGCGAACACGGTGATTGCAAACAGACCGAACGCGGCAATGATCAACAGCGCCGAGAGCAGGATGAAATCCTGCGGCCAGAAGGTCGCACCAAAGATGTGGAACTTGCTTTCTGAAAGGTCCCAGAGCACCGCCTGGCGGCCGCCCCAGTCCAGCCACACGGTGCCGAAAAACAATAGAAACAAAAAACCCGCGCCGCTGATGCGCAGGTTGCGGAACAGCCCGGTAAAGCTGCGGGTATGGATCAGGTTGTCGCGGGTCCTGGCCTTCTTCTTTGTACGCGAAGGCTCGAAGGTTTCAACGGTTCGGACGGGGATTCTCTCGCTCATGGTCTTTCGCTCATCAGCCTCCATCAGGCATGAGCACTATGAGCGGCGATCTGTTTGCATAACAGACTCAGGTATTCGAATAAAAAGCAGATCAGTTGATGCTGTCTGCCCTCGCTGCGACAAGTTGAAGCACCCGCCAACACAGGGTGCAAGCACCTATCGAAAACAGCGGCGGTTGCTGCGCAACGCCGGTCATATCACCGAATCACTGTCAGTGGCTTTCAGATGACGGCGACCATCCACCGCGCCGGCGACGGTCAAGGCATCGGCTTCGGCTTCAGTGATGTAGACCCGCTCACCTTCGATGTCCACCGCCGACATGGCTTTGGCACCGTCAGTGACGATGGTCACGTCGGGACACAGACGAATGTGCTCGCCATTATCGGTGGTGAAAAAGCAGGTCTGGTTCTCGATGCGCACAGTCATGACGGAATCCTTTTTCAGTGGAAACTATAATTGAGGCCGCAAGCGTCGCTCATCGTTCTGTGCAACTGATTAATGGTCGCTGTGGTCCACCCTCCATGACCCACGCACAAGGACATCCCCATGAACGGATGGTGGCATGAAGTCTGGGCAACCCTGCAAGCCGAATTCGCCGACATCACCGATGCAGCGCAACTCACCCGGGTCACCGTGCGCCTGCTGATGGCCGCCGTGCTCGGCGGCATTCTTGGCTTCGAGCGTGAACACAAGGGCAAGGCGGCGGGCGTGCGCACCCACATGCTGGTGGCGATGGGCGCCGCATTGTTCGTCATGGTGCCGCAGATGTCGGGTTCGCAAGCCGACGCCATGAGCCGGGTGGTGCAGGGCGTGATTGCCGGGATTGGCTTTTTGGGGGCCGGTACCATCCTGAAAAACCAGGAAGGCGACGAAGGCCACGTCAAAGGCCTGACCACTGCCGCCGGCCTGTGGATGACCGCCGCCATTGGCGTCGCGGCCGGGCTGGGCCGGGAGGCGACGGCGGTGTTCAGCACGCTGTTGGCTTTGGGGGTGTTCAGTGTGATGCCTAAGATTGTGCAGAGGATCGAAAAGGATCACCCCTGATGACTTCCCCCAGCCTTGGGAACGATCAACTGTCTTCATTACGGGTTCACAATCACCGGCGGCATTGTCGCGGGCGGGTCTTCCCGTGGTGGCGGCGTAGTGCCTGGCGGGTCCTGTTCCGGCACAGGCTGCGGTTCGGTCGGCGGGATTACCGGGTTGTCGATGTTTGGATCAGGGGTTTCGGCGGGGAATGGATTGGACATCGGTCAAACCTCCAGTGGCACATGGCGTGAGTCGTGCTTAAGTTGGTTGACCGCTGCGAGAAGGGTTTGATTCCGGAAATTGGTGATGAACTTTTCCCGGCGGCTGTTGCTCGGAACCTAAGTGAGTGCATTCCGGGGCCGTCGGCTTGACGGGATGGCGACCAGACTTTAGCGCGTCCATGGGGCGTAAGGAGAGAGGCTCGATGACGGCTCAAAATCCGACTGAGCTGAGCTACAACCCGCACATGCCGCTATCGCAGGCGCTGTTGCTGCCGCGTATCGTCATCGAAAACATCATGCCAACCCTCGAAAACGGCCAGTTCGCGGTCAAGGCCGTGGTGGGGCAGGAGGTGGTCGTGACGGCCAAGGTGTTCGCCGACGGGCACGACAAGCTTGCGGTGCGCGTACGCTGGCAGGTCGAAGGCGAGGACGTCTGGCACAGCGAAGTGATGAACGATCTGGGCAATAACGGCTGGCAGGGGCAGTTTCAAGTCGACACACAGGGCCGTTACCTCTTTTGCATCGAAGCCTGGATCGATCAGTTCGCCAGTTTTCGCTACGAACTGGAAAAGAAACATGCGGCGGCGGTGCCGGTGAGCCTGGAACTGCAGGAAGGACGGATCCAAGTGCAACAGGCTGCCGAACGCAGCGACGGTCAGCTCAGTGAACAACTGGCGGCCCTGCACCAAAAACTCTCAGGGTTGCTGGAAACCGAGCAGATCGCACTGTTTTTGCACCCGCACAGCGCCGACCTCATGGCTCGCGTCGATCATCGCGCTTATCTGAGCCTCAGTCCCGAGTACCCCTTGGATGTCGAGCGCGAGCTGGCGCAGTTCGCCAGTTGGTACGAACTGTTCCCACGTTCGATCACCGACAACCCGGCGCGACATGGCACGTTCAATGACGTGCATTCGCGATTGGCGATGATCCAGGACATGGGGTTTGACGTGCTGTATTTTCCGCCGATTCATCCCATCGGTCGCAGCTACCGCAAAGGTCCGAACAACTCGCTGACGGCGGGCCCGGACGATCCGGGCAGCCCTTATGCAATCGGTAGCGAGGAGGGCGGCCACGAGGCGATTCACTCGCAATTGGGCACGCGCGAAGACTTCCGTCGACTGGTGGCTGCCGCGGCGGCCCATGGCCTGGAAATCGCCCTCGACTTTGCCATCCAGTGTTCCCAGGACCACCCTTGGCTCAAACAGCATCCGGGCTGGTTCAACTGGCGGCCCGATGGCACGATCAAGTACGCCGAAAACCCGCCGAAAAAATACCAGGACATCGTCAACGTCGACTTCTATGCCCCCGAGGCCATTCCGAGCTTGTGGGTAGAATTGCGCGACATCGTGGTGGGCTGGGTCGAGGAGGGCGTGAAGATCTTTCGCGTCGACAACCCACACACCAAGCCGTTGCCGTTCTGGCAATGGTTGATCGCCGATGTCCGGGCGCTGTACCCCGAGGTGATCTTCCTCGCCGAAGCCTTTACCACCCCGGCCATGATGGCTCGCCTGGGCAAGGTCGGTTATTCCCAGAGCTACACCTATTTCACCTGGCGCAACACCAAGGCCGAGCTGGCGACCTATTTCACCGAACTCAACGAGTCGCCTTGGCGCGAATGCTACCGGCCGAATTTTTTCGTCAATACGCCGGACATCAACCCAGCGTTCCTGCACAACTGCGGGCGGCCCGGTTTTCTCATTCGCGCCGTGCTGGCGACCATGGGCTCGGGCCTGTGGGGCATGTATTCGGGGTTTGAGTTGTGCGAGTCGGCGCCGGTACCGGGCAAGGAGGAATACCTCGACTCCGAGAAGTACGAAATCCGTCCGCGAGATTTCAATGCGCCGGGCAACATCATTGCCGAGATCGCCCAGCTCAACCGCATCCGCCGGCAGAACCCGGCGCTGCACACGCACTTGGGGCTGAAGGTCTACAACGCGTGGAACGACAACATCCTGTACTTCGGCAAGCGCAGTGCTGACGGCAGCAACTTCATTCTGTTAGCGGTCTGCCTCGATCCGCACAACGTACAGGAGGCAAGCTTCGAGTTGCCACTGTGGGAAATGGGCTTGCCCGACGACGCCAGCACCCAGGGCGAAGACCTGATGAATGGCCATCGCTGGACCTGGCAGGGCAAGTACCAGTTCATGCGGATTGACCCAGCGTACCAGCCCTTCGGGATTTGGCGCATTACCACCTCATAAATACATCACAGACACCCCTGGCGAGAGGGCAACGTAAACCTGTAGGAGCCGGCTTGCTGGCGATGGCTGCGCATCAATTTACATGGATGGCGCCTGACACGCCGCTATCGCCAGCAAGCCGGCTCCTACAGGCGGTAGGCGTCCCATCGAAAGTTTCCTGGCTCTGTGGTGGTTTTTTTGAATCGAACAGGAGTTTCAAATGGCGAAGAAACCCAAGGCAGCCACGTTCATCAAGGACCCGCTCTGGTACAAGGACGCGGTGATCTATCAAGTTCACGTCAAATCGTATTTCGACTCCAACAACGACGGGATCGGTGACTTCCCCGGCCTGATCGCCAAGCTCGATTACATCGCCGACCTTGGCGTCAACACCATCTGGCTGTTGCCGTTCTATCCCTCGCCTCGGCGCGACGACGGTTACGACATCGCTGAGTATCGTGGCGTACACAGCGACTACGGCACCATGGCCGACGCCAAGCGTTTCGTTGCCGAAGCGCACAAACGCGGTTTGCGGGTGATCACCGAGCTGGTCATCAACCACACCTCCGACCAGCATCCGTGGTTCCAGCGTGCGCGCAAGGCCAAGCCCGGCTCGGCGGCGCGGGACTTTTACGTGTGGTCCGATGATGATCAGAAATACGACGGCACCCGCATCATTTTCCTCGATACCGAAAAGTCCAATTGGACCTGGGACCCGGTCGCCGGCCAATACTTCTGGCACCGCTTCTATTCCCACCAGCCAGACCTGAACTTCGATAACCCGCAAGTCATGAAAGCGGTGCTGTCGGTGATGCGCTACTGGCTCGACATGGGCATCGACGGCTTGCGCCTGGACGCGATCCCCTACCTGATCGAGCGCGACGGCACCAACAATGAAAACCTGCCGGAAACCCACGACGTCCTGAAGAAGATCCGCGCCGAAATCGACGCCAACTACCCTGACCGCATGCTGCTGGCCGAGGCCAATCAGTGGCCGGAAGACACCCAGCTGTATTTCGGCGACACCGATAAAAAAGGCCTGAACGGCGACGAATGCCACATGGCCTTTCACTTCCCGTTGATGCCGCGCATGTACATGGCGCTGGCCCAGGAAGATCGCTTCCCGATTACCGATATTTTGCGTCAGACCCCGGATATCCCAGCCAACTGCCAGTGGGCCATTTTCCTGCGCAATCACGATGAGCTGACCCTGGAGATGGTCACCGACAAGGAACGCGACTACCTCTGGAACTACTACGCCGCCGACCGCCGGGCGAGGATCAACCTGGGGATTCGCCGTCGCCTTGCACCGTTGGTAGAACGTGACCGACGCCGTGTGGAATTGCTCAACAGCCTGCTGCTGTCGATGCCCGGCACGCCGACCCTGTATTACGGCGATGAAATCGGCATGGGCGACAACATCTACCTCGGCGACCGCGATGGCGTGCGTACGCCGATGCAATGGTCGATCGACCGCAACGGCGGTTTCTCTCGCGCCGACCCTGCCAGTTTGGTGTTGCCGCCGATCATGGACCCGCAATACGGCTACCTGTCGGTCAACGTCGAAACCCAGGCGGGTGACCCGCATTCGCTGCTGAACTGGACCCGGCGCATGCTCGCCGTGCGCAAGCAGTCCAAGGCCTTCGGGCGCGGTACGTTGAAAATGCTCTCGCCGAGCAACCGACGGATCTTGGCCTATACCCGTGAATACACCGGTGCGGACGGCAGATACGAAATCATTTTGTGCGTGGCCAACGTCTCGCGCAGTGCCCAGGCTGCCGAGCTGGATCTATCGGCGTACGTCGGCATGGTCCCGGTGGAGATGCTCGGCGGGAACGCGTTCCCGCCCATCGGCCAGTTGAGTTTCCTCCTGACCCTGGCGCCCTACGGCTTTTACTGGTTCGGCCTCGCCGCCGAAAACCAGATGCCGAGCTGGCACGTGGAGCCGGCGCAAAGCCTGCCGGACTTCACCACGCTGGTACTGAAAAAGCGCATGGAAGAATTGCTCGAGGCGCCGTCACGCACCACGCTGGAGCAGGGCATTTTGCCGAACTGGTTGCAGAATCGCCGATGGTTCGCCGGCAAGGACGCCGCCATCGAAAAGGTCGAACTGGCCTATGGCGTGCGGTTCGGCGATACCCAGCATCCGGTGCTGTTCAGCGAGATCAATGTCACCAGCGGGGGCCAGACCAGTCGCTACCAGTTGCCGTTCGGTTTTATCTCCGAGGATCAGGTCGGTACGCCGTTGCCACAACAATTGGCGCTGTCACGGGTTCGTCGCGGACGCCAGGTCGGCCTGATCACCGACGCCTTCAGCCTGGAAACCTTTGTGCATGCCGTACTGCAAGGCATTCAGGCCGGCACGGTGTTGTCGTCGAGTGAGGGCGAGATTCGTTTCGAGGCCACGGCAGAGCTGGAAAAACTCGGCCTCAATGCCGAGTCGCCGGTGCGCTACCTGTCGGCCGAGCAGTCCAACAGTTCGGTGGTCATTGGCAACAGCATGGTCCTGAAGCTGATTCGCAAGGTCGCCTCTGGTGTGCACCCTGAGCTGGAAATGAGTGCGTACCTGACCGAGGCCGGCTTCAGCAACATTTCGCCCTTGCTGGGTGCCGTGGTGCGTCGGGATGCGGCGGGGCAGGACAACCTGCTGATGATTGCCCAAGGCTATTTGAACAATCAGGGCGATGCCTGGGAGTGGACACAGAACAACCTCGAACGGGCACTGCGCGATGAGCTGGCCGACGTCATATCCGAGCAGGAGCAACACTACAACGCGCTCGGCGAACTGAAAGATTTCGCCGCTATGCTCGGTCAGCGCCTGGGTGAAATGCATCAGGTGCTGGCGGCGCCGAGTGCCAACCCGGACTTCCTGCCGCAAGTCACCACGCCGAAGGAAGCGCTGGCTTCGGCCAAGGATGTCGCTACACAAATCGAGCGCGCGCTGAGCCTGCTCAAACAGCATAAAAATCAGTTGAACCCGGCGGACCAGAACCTGGTCAGCCATTTACTGGACAACAGGAAAGCCATCATCGGCCATGTTCAGGAACTGGGTAAAAAAGCCGCCGGTGGCCTGCGCATTCGCGTGCATGGCGACCTGCACCTGGGGCAAGTGCTGGTGATCAAGGGTGATGCCTACCTGATCGACTTCGAAGGCGAACCGGCGCGGCCATTGCATGAACGACGGGGTAAACACAGCCCGTACAAGGATGTCAGCGGTGTGTTGCGTTCCTTCGACTATGCCGCGGCCATGGCGATCAACGTGCACAACGTCGATAACACGGCGGCGGCCGATGCGGCCCGTGTACGGGTCACTGGTCGCTATTTAAGTGAGGCGCGACAAGCATTTCTCGACGCCTATCGGCTGGCGGCAGCTAGTCTTGGCCATGCATGGCAAGATCCCGAGGGCGAGGACGCCGCGCTGGCGTTGTTCGGCCTGGAGAAGGCGGCGTATGAAGTGGCCTATGAGGCGGAAAATCGCCCCACCTGGTTGCCCGTGCCGTTGCACGGCTTATATGGATTATTGAGTGGGCTTAAACCCTTTTCCGATCTTGGTGGAGAGTAGTCATGAGTGTCTCGAACAAGGAACAGGGTGATCACAAAGAAGCGCTGCTACTTGGCGCGCGGGATATCGACGCCCTGGTGCGCGCCGAACATATCGATCCGTTTTCCATTCTCGGCCCGCATGGTGATGGTGCCGGCGGGCAGTTCATCCGCGCTTATCTGCCTGGCGCGTTGAGTGTGCAGGTGCTGGCCAGGGACTCCGGCGAAGAGCTCGGACAACTGGAGGCTACAGAGACGCCGGGTTTGTTTGTCGGGCACTTCGAGCGTGCACAGTCCTATCTGCTGCGCACCCGTTGGGCCGGCGGTGAACAGACCGCCGAAGACCCTTACAGCTTCGGCCCCTTGTTGGGCGAAATGGACTTGTATCTGTTTGCCGAAGGCAATCACCGCGACCTCAGTTCGTGCCTCGGTGCGCAGTTGAAAACCGTGGACGGCGTCGACGGCGTGCGTTTCGCCGTGTGGGCGCCGAATGCCCGAAGGGTCTCGGTGGTAGGGGATTTCAACGTTTGGGACGGGCGCCGCCATCCGATGCGCTTGCGTCATCCCACGGGTGTCTGGGAGTTGTTCATCCCGCGCCTGCAAGCCGGCGATGCCTACAAATACGAAATTCTCGGTGCCCACGGCATCTTGCCATTGAAGGCCGACCCGTTGGCGCTGGCCACCAGCCTGCCACCGGACACCGCTTCGAAAGTCGCCTCGCCCCTGAACGTCGACTGGCAGGACCAGGACTGGATGATGTCCCGCGGCGACCGCCAGCGGGTCACGGCGCCCTTGTCGATCTATGAATTGCACGCGGGTTCCTGGCAATGCGAGCTGGATGACCTAGGCGAAGTGGCCCGCCAGTACACCTGGCCGGAACTGACGGAGCGCTTGATTCCCTACGTCAAAGAACTGGGCTTCACCCATATTGAATTGATGCCAATCATGGAGCACCCGTTCGGTGGCTCCTGGGGCTATCAGCTATTGTCGCAATTCGCGCCGAGTGCGCGCTATGGCACGCCCGACGAGTTCGGCGCGTTCATCAACGCCTGTCACCAGGCCGAAATCGGGGTGATCCTCGATTGGGTGCCTGCGCATTTTCCGACCGACACTCACGGTTTGGCACAGTTCGATGGCACGGCGCTGTACGAGTACGGCAATCCGCAGGAAGGTTTCCACCAGGATTGGGACACGCTGATCTACAACCTCGGTCGCACCGAAGTGCACGGCTACATGCTGGCGTCGGCGCTGCACTGGCTCAAGCATTTCCATGTCGACGGCCTGCGGGTCGATGCCGTGGCCTCGATGCTCTACCGCGACTACTCGCGCAAGGCCGGCGAGTGGGTACCGAACCGCTATGGCGGGCGCGAGAATCTGGAAGCCATCGACTTCCTGCGCCACCTCAACGACGTGGTCGCCCTCGAAGCGCCCGGCGCGCTGGTAATCGCCGAGGAATCCACCGCGTGGCCGGGTGTCAGCCAAAGCACGCAACAGGGTGGCCTGGGCTTTGCCTACAAATGGAACATGGGCTGGATGCATGATTCGCTGCATTACATCCAGCAGGACCCGGTCTACCGCGCCCATCACCACAACGAACTGAGTTTTGGCCTGATGTATGCGTGGTCCGAGCGTTTCATCCTGCCGATCTCCCACGATGAAGTGGTGCACGGCAAACACTCGCTGATCGACAAGATGCCGGGCGACCGCTGGCAAAAATTTGCCAACCTGCGGGCCTACCTGAGTTTCATGTGGGCGCATCCGGGCAAGAAGTTGCTGTTCATGGGCTGCGAGTTTGGCCAGTGGCGGGAGTGGAACCACGACCAGCAACTGGACTGGTACCTGTTGCAGTACTCCGAACACAAGGGCGTGCAAAAACTGGTCGGCGACCTCAATCGCCTGTACCGCGAAGAGCCGGCGCTGCACGAGCAGGACGATGTGCCGCAGGGCTTCCAGTGGTTGATCGGCGATGATGCGATCAACAGCGTCTATGCGTGGCTGCGCTGGAGCAAGGACGGCAAGCCGATGCTGGTGGTGGCCAACTTCACGCCGGTGCCGAGAGAAGCTTACCGCGTCGGGGTGCCGTTTGCCGGGCAGTGGAGCGAGGTGTTCAATAGTGATTCGTCGATTTACGCCGGGTCCAACTACGGCAACAGTGGCGGGGCCACGGCGCAGGCAACCTCGAGCCATGGGCAGGCTTTGTCGCTGGTGTTGAATTTGCCGCCGTTGGCGGTGTTGATGTTAAGGCCGCAGGGCTGATCTCAAGTCGGCGGTGCTGCCTTTCGCGAGCGGGCTCGCTCCTACACTGATACTTATCCAGTGTAGGAGCGAGCCCGCTCGCGAAGGGTCCAACCCGACCGCCGCTCTCACCAACGCATCCGCACACCCAGGCTGCCAATCAAACCGTTCAAGTCGTTGTCGTCCACGTCGCTGCTGTAATCGGCGCTGACGTACAGGCTCACCGTCGGCGTCACCCTGGCGACCAGGCCCAGGCCCAGTTCGACGGTTGAGGAATTGCGGCTGCTGGAAATCTTGTCGACCTGATCGAGGGTCACGGTGTTGCCGGTATACACCGTGTGCCACAAGTTGGTTCGCACGTAGGGCTCGACGGGCAGGCCACTGATGTCGTAACTGCCTTTCAAGCGCGCACCGACGCGACCGCTCCACGAGGTCAGGTCCGTGGACGATGCATTGCCGGAACCGGCGAATGGGGTGTCGAGGGTGATGCGTTGGCTGATCACTTGGGCCTGGGGTTCGATGATCCAGTTTTCGCCCAGGCCGATCGGGAATCCGCCTTCCACCGACAGCGTCATCGCGCTGCCTTCTGTGGCCTGCCGGGTGCCTTGCTCGTTGCGGCTGAAACCACTGACTCGGCCACCGCTGGCGGTCAGGTCGAGGTGCCAGCCTTGTGGGCCGGTCAGGCTCCAGTAGGCACCGAGGCTTTGGCCCTGGAGGTTGAGTGTGTCGCTGTTGGGGTCAGACATCAGTGGCGAGATTTGTGCGCCATTGCTGTTGAGCTGGAATTGGTTCGTGCCACCCACCAAGCCGAAACTCTGCGTGTGGCCGCTGGCGCTTTGCAGGGTGAGGATGGCCGGGCCTTTGAGTTCGTGGGTACCGGGGACGGCGAGTCCCTGGGAAAAGAAGTCGGTTTGAGCTTGGCGAGAAGGCTGGCCGTAGAGTTGGTCCCAGGCTATCGGGGCGGCATCTTCGGTGGTGAGGTTCGAATTTCGCAAGTCAGGCTGGGGGCTTAATTGACCGGTATATGATGTTGCGAGGGTAGACAAACTGAGTGTCGGGATGTCCTGCCGGTACCACGGGGAGGTTTCTTGCTCGGCTGGGGCGGCTTGCACTTCCAGAGTGGAACACAGCAGGAGTGAACTCGACACAGTGCAAAAAGTGACTTTGATCTCTTGTGGGGTGAGAGAGGTTTTCATGGGGGTCTACCTTGCAATCGCATGCGGTATCTCGCTGTGGCGCCTCTCCTACCCCGAATGAGGGGCGACCGAATGAATTAGGGCACGCCAGGGGGCTGCCCGTTTTTACGGGTGCCTGAGGCTGGTCCTGGTGGTAATTCGGGGGTAGTAACGTGAAGTCAAGAGGACCGCTTAGGTTGCGTCAAGAAAATGGCCGATAAGTGGTATTGCTATTTCGGATCATTTAAGTGACTGATTTATGGCGTGTCTCTAAGTTCTTGTTTGTTCGAAAAATCGTCAAAAAAACCTCTGACTAGAGCGACTTTCAAGTCTCACCAGCTTACCCTGACGCCTACGTTGCCAAAGGTTCCCCGTTGTTGGTTGCTGTCGATATTGCTGCTGTAATCCAGGCCGGCGTACACGCTGACCGAAGTCGCGACACTCAACACCATGCCGATACCGAGGTCGGCAGATGAAGTGCGTTGCTGGGTGTCCACTTGATCCACATGGTCAAAAATGGCCGTATCGGTGCCGGTGAACGTGTGCCAGATATTGGCGCGCAGATAGGGTTCCAGCGGCCGTCCGCCCACCTCGTAACGACCTTTGAGGCGCGCGCCGACGCGGCCGGTCCAGGCACTGTCGGAATCGAATGAGACATGGGAGATGCCGTCGTCCTGGCTGTCGAGGCTGACCTTCTGATAAATCGCCTGGGCCTGGGGTTCGACCACCCAGTTGCCGGCCAGCGCAATCGGGTAGCCGACTTCTGCCGAGAGGGTCGTCACATGGCCATCGTTGTCGAGTTTCAGACCGCTTTCGGAACGGTTATTGCCATTGAGCCGGGTGTACATGGCCACGATATCCAGATAATCGTCGGCGGGGTCGATGAGGGTCCAGTAGGCACCGAAGCTGTCGCCCTTGAGCTCCACGTTGCCGGAGCGCTTGCCTTCGAAGCCCTGGTTGAAACCGTCGACATCGCCTTGCAGGCGGCTGTGGCCGATGAAGAATCCGCTGCGTTGGGTCTGTCCACTGGTCAACTCGGAGCTGAACAGGTCATTGCCGACCTGAAAGCCGTTGAGTGAGCCATCCAGCCTGGGCGTGACGGTGCCGGCCCAGGTCTGGTCGAGGTTCTTGCCGTAGACCCGGCCCCACCCGGCACTGAGGGTGCCGGTTTCGGTCAACAGGCGCTGATCGCCCTGACGGTCATGAAAGGTACCCAACGCGGACAGGCTCAATTGTGCGGCCGCGGGCAGCAGCACCGACCAGGTGGGCACGGCCTCGCGGTACAAGGGGATCGGGGCGGCGCCGGGTACGGCGACGGGTAGCACCGGGGCCTTGAAGGCCACGACAGTTTCTGGGGAGCCTACAACCGGCCCGGTCCCATTGACCGTGGAAGTGACCACCACCGGCGCGGCCACCGGTACCGCGACGATGGGCACCAGCGTCGGCGGCAGGGCGGGGTCAGGATTGGCGACGGCGACCACGGGTGGCGCTACTACCGAAGAGCGCAGGTACCAACTGTTTTCGCTGCCCGGGGTGATCCCGCCTTTGAACAGGCGGTAATCGAAGGCGCCCACCGACACCGGGGTCTTGAGGGCGAACGCGGTGTTATTGCTCACCGCCGTGCCTTGGGCCTGCACCAGTTGAATACCGTTTTGCTGGGTCAAGGCGCCCAGGCCCCCAACGTTGCTGACGCTGATCAGCGTGTTGCCGGTCAGGGTCCCGTTGTTGACCACCAGTTTGTCGCTGGCAGAACTGTCATCGCCGACGGCGCTTTGCAACAGCAATTGACCGCCATTACCCGCGTAATTGCCCTTCACCGTCAGGGTGTCATTGGTGCGTGTATTAGCACTGGTGAGATCGATGGTCCCGCTGTTATTCAAGGTCGCGAGCTGCCCTGCGGTGATCGGGCTGATGCTGCCTTGCGCTGACGTCAGCGTGCTGCTGGCGTCGACATTGAACACGCCCGTGCCGCTGCTGCTGTCGCCCAATTGAAAGTTGCCATCCAGATCGAACCGCGAGCCTTTGATCAGGTTGACGGTTTCCCAGTTGATGTAACGAGCGGCGCCGGACGACGTGGTGTGATCGAAAGTCAGCAAGTCATTGCCAACGCCGCCATTGAGGCTCGGTGTGAGGGCGAGGGTGCTGTCGGTGAGATTGCGCAGAGTGGCGCTGTCATTGCCGGCTTCCAAGAGGATTTGCGAGCGGATGATCCCGCCGCCATCCCACACCAGCGTGTCATCGCCATTGCCAGCACGGATCTCGCCGACGATTTCGCCGCCGGTGACGGTGATGCTGTCGTTGCCGTTGCTGACACTGATGTTGCCGCCAATTCGCCCACCGGAAACGATGATGGTGTCGTTTCCCAGCCCGGTCACCAGATTGCCGAGGATCTGCCCACCGGACAGGTCGAAAATATTGTTGTCGAGTTTCATGTCGACCCGCCCGATGGTGCCACCGGTCATTTTGGCAACGTCGCCATCCTCGAAGGCGCCGACGATGGTCCCACCGGTCATCAGGAAAGTGTCACGGCCGTCGCCTTGGGCCAGCGACTGAATGCTTCCGCCGGTCATCACAAAGTTATCAATGCCGTTGCCTTGGTTAACCGCGCCGGTCACTTGCCCGGCGCTGATCGTGAACTTGTCGGAGCCATCACCCTGATCCACGGCCCCGGCGAGAATGCCGGACGCCATGTTCAATGTGTCGGCGCCTGCACCGAAAGTCACGTTGCCATTGACCCTGCCGCTGCCGTTGACTGGAAAGGTCAGGGTGTTATTGCCCGACAGGTCGGTCAGTGGCCCGCTGGTGCCGCTGTCGCATACCAGGTTGTCGTTGCCGGCGGTGGGGGTAAGCGTGCAGGCCGCGTGGGCGGGAAATGGCCAGCCCATGCATAAACAGAGCGAGACGGCGCAGGTGCTGAAACGGTACTTGGGCAGGTCTGTCGAAAACGCCATGCTCGCCTCCGCGATGGGATCAACGTCCGAAGCTTTTTCGGGCGTCGGCAATAGCCAGGTTCGGCTGCCCCTGCCTGCAAGGGCAGGGCATCACCAACGTAGCAGGCACGGATTGAGTGTGGCTACTGTCAGAAATTACAGGTAGGGGTGGTTTCACAGCGTTTTTCGCCGAAGGGCAAGGCTTCAGAGATGCACTTCCACCGCCAACGGCAAATGATCAGACAGGTGCGTCCACGGCTTGTGCCCGAGTATTTGCGGGGCGTGGCTGCTGGCATTGCGCAGGTAGACGCGGTCCAGGCGCAGCAAGGGAAACCGGGCGGGGTAGGTCTTGGCCGGGCGCCCATGGTGACGCTCGAAGGCTTCGTGCAGGTAGTTGCGACGGGCCAGGGCGGCGTTGCCTTGCAGTTGCCAGTCGTTGAAGTCGCCGGCAATGATCACCGGCGCCTCGTCAGGCAGGGATTCCAGCAGTTGGCAGAGCAACTGCAACTGCAACTGGCGATGACTCTCCAGCAGGCTCAGATGAACGCAAATGGCATGCACCTCATTGTGCCCCGGCACATCGAGCACGCAGTGCAATAAGCCGCGGCGTTCGGGACCGGTAATGGAGACGTCGAGGTTGCGGTATTCGCGGATCGGGTATTTCGACAACAGGGCATTGCCGTGGTGGCCGTCGGGATACACCGCGTTGCGTCCGTAGGCGAAGTCGCTCCACATGCTGTCGGCGAGAAATTCGTACTGCGAGGTTGTGGGCCAATCGTTGTAGCGCGAGGAGTGACGGTCGTGCTCGCCGACCACTTCCTGCAAGAACACCAGATCGGCCGACGTACTGCGCACCGCTTCGCGCAACTCGGGAAGAATGAAGCGTCGGTTGAGTGCGGTAAAACCCTTGTGGGTGTTGACCGTTAGCACACGAAGCCGATGAATCGCCGCCGGGGTGTTCAACGACCTTGATTCGTCTGCCTGCCGTTCTGAATGACGGGTCACAATCACTCCTCTGATTCAGGGGGTTGCCTATGCATGCGACTGATGCGACGGCAGGCAGTTCAGTCTGTATGGCACCGCGTTCACACCAGGACGATTTCATAAGGCAGGCGAATGCGCTCCAGCAACGATCGGGGCAACGAAGGGGCGAGGCCGATGGCCGGTTCACCGTCAAGCTGGCTGGCGTAGGCGTGGGTGGCGTGGCTTTTGCGGGCGACGGTCCAGGTGTCCAGGCGCACTTTGCGCGCACGGTGCCAGGGGATCAGTTCGCCGTCCCGCGCCGGCCAGTGCCAGGCCCAGAACGGTACGTCGTTGTAGGTGGCGCCAACGCTGGCCGCGGCTTTGGCGCAGGCGCGGCCCACGGTGTCGTGGTCGACGTTGCCGTCCTCGCACCAGGTGCTGAACACTACATCGCCGGGGCGCAGGTAGCGCGCGATGAAGTGGGTGATCTGTTCCTCACGCTCGACCAGTGCGTTGTCGGTGAAGCCGCCGCGAATCCATTTCAGGCTGTGCATCGGCAGGCCGAGCCGGCGCAGGGCTTCCACGCTCTCCTGGGGGCGAAATACGCTGAGGCGTTTTTCCGACCACTGTTGCGACCCCGGATGACTGGCGCTGCCGTCGGTGAGCGAGATCAATTGCAAGGGGTGGCCGAGATTGCTGAGCAATTGCAGCAGGCCGCCGCAGGTCACGACCTCGTCGCCGGGATGGGGGGCGATCAGGACCGCGCGTGCGCCGGCGGGTACCAGCGCTTGGGTGTTGATGACCGGAATATTGTCCAGTTGCGGGGCGCTGTTCCAGATCTGCGCGGGCAGGCTGGCTTCGCTGAAGGAAACGGATTTCATGGTGGATACGTCCTTGTTCTGCGTCGCCTTCAGTCCTGCGCGAGACGAGCCCGGCAGACCCCTGAGGGCGGGTGGATACGATGGCGACAAACCCAACCCTGGCGTGTCGCGCATCGAGTATTGCTCATGTCTGGCTATTCGTCGCGTCGCCAGTCTGTACGGAGTGATTTTTCCGCCCTACGGCAGTGGCGCGCAGAATCGCTCGTTATTCTTCTTCCTCATGTTGCAACTCGAACAACAGCAGCGAACGGCCGGTGACCGAGTACTCGTGGCCAAATTCGAAGCGCTCCTGACCGCGAATCGACGGCTGGTTGGTGTCGATCATGCACGTCCAGAAAACCCCGTCAGGCACTTCCGGCAAGCGGAAGTTGACGATGTCGTGATGGGCGTTCACCACCAGCAGCAACGTCGCGTCGGCGCCTTTGCGGCGAATGCCGGTTTCTTGTGCACGGCCGTCGAGCAGCATGCCCAGGCAGCGATTGGTCGCATCGTGCCAGTGCTCGGTGGTCATCTCCGTGCCGTCCGGCGCCAGCCAGGTCACGTCCTTGACGCCGATGTCCTCATTGTAATTGCCCACCAGGAAACGTCCGCGACGCAGGATCGGATAAGCCAGGCGCAACTTGATCAGGCGTTTGACGAACTTGAGCAGGGCCTTGCCGTCTTCGCTCAGGTCCCAATTGACCCAACCGATTTCGCTGTCCTGGCAATACGCATTGTTGTTGCCGTCCTGGGTACGGGCGAACTCGTCGCCGGCCACCAGCATCGGCGTGCCTTGGGCCAGCAGCAGGGTGGCGAAGAAATTGCGCATTTGCCGGTGGCGCAGGGCATTGATCTCGGGGTCGTCGGTGGGGCCTTCGACGCCGTGGTTCCACGACAGGTTGTTGTTGCTGCCGTCCTGGTTGTTTTCGTCGTTGGCTTCGTTGTGCTTGTCGTTGTACGACACCAGGTCGTTGAGGGTAAAGCCGTCGTGGGCGGTGACGAAGTTGACCGAAGCGTAGGGGCGACGGCCACGCTCGTTGAACATCGCGCCGGAGGCGGTCAGGCGGCTGGCGAAGTCTGCCAGTTGCCCGTCGTCGCCTTTCCAGAACGCGCGCACGGTGTCGCGGAACTTGTCGTTCCATTCGACCCAGCCCGGCGGGAAATTACCCACCTGATAACCGCCGGGACCGCAGTCCCACGGCTCGGCGATCAGTTTGACCTGGCGCAACACCGGGTCCTGGCGGCAGGCGACCAGGAAACTGTGACGTTCGTCGAAACCGTCGTGATAGCGCCCGAGGATGGTGGCCAGGTCGAAACGGAAGCCGTCCACGTGCATTTCCGTGGCCCAGTAGCGAAGGGAGTCGGTGACCATTTGCAGCACGCACGGGTGGCTCAGGTCCAGGGTGTTGCCGGTGCCGGAATCGTTGATGTAGAAGCGTTTGTCATCGGGCATCAGGCGATAGTAGGAGGCGTTGTCGATGCCGCGCATGGACAGGGTCGGGCCTTGTTCGTTGCCTTCGGCGGTGTGGTTGTAGACCACGTCGAGGATGACTTCCAGATTGGCTTCGTGCAGGTGCGCGACCATTTCCTTGAACTCGGCAATCTTGCCGCTGGCCAGGTAACGCGGGTCGGGGGCAAAGAACGCAATGCTGTTGTAGCCCCAATAGTTGGTCATGCCCTTGTGCAACAGATGCTGGTCGTTGACGAACGCGTGGATCGGCAACAGCTCTACGGTCGACACACCGAGCTTGCGGATGTGCTCGACCACGTCATCGACCATCAACCCGGCAAAGGTGCCGCGCACGTTTTCCGGGACCGAGGGATGGCGCATGCTGATGCCGCGC
The DNA here is from genome assembly GCF_049132105.1 of Pseudomonas sp. NFX15. Taxonomy (NCBI): domain Bacteria; kingdom Pseudomonadati; phylum Pseudomonadota; class Gammaproteobacteria; order Pseudomonadales; family Pseudomonadaceae; genus Pseudomonas; species Pseudomonas sp. NFX15. The sequence goes on along the minus strand of NZ_JAFMPV010000017.1, from coordinate 76,265 downwards.
ACGTGGGTTTCATAGATGATGGTTTTGTCCCACGGCACGCTGACGCGATGGTCGTGGCCCCAGGTGTGCGCCGGGTCGATGACCTTGCATTTGGGCACGAAGGGCGCGCTGTCGCGTTCATCGAAACTGAGGTCGGCGTCGGGGTGGCCGATGGTGTAGCCGAACAGCGCCTCGGACCATTTCAGCTTGCCGACCAGTTGCTTGGCGTACGGGTCGATCAGCAATTTGTTGGGGTTGAAGCGATGGCCGTTGGCCGGGTCGTACGGGCCGTAGACTCGATAACCGTAGATCAGCCCCGGATGGGCGTCGGGCAAATAGCCGTGGTAGATCTCGTCGGTGTATTCCGGCAGCTCGATGCGTTCGAGCTCGACCTCGCCGGTGTCATCGAACAGGCACAGTTCAACTTTGGTGGCGTGGGCGGAAAACAGGGCAAAGTTAACCCCCAGCCCATCCCAGGTAGCACCCAGCGGAAAGGGCAGGCCTTCGCGGATCCGCGTGGCTTCGGCACGAGGGGCGGGCGCGGCAGGCGCGGCTTTCTTAGCATTGGTCATAGGTACTCCTGTAAGCGGCGGCTACCTGTTGGCGCCCGCATGCGAAAACGGGGTGTCAGGCACTCTCAATGTTGGATGTGACGGCCTCTTCGCGGTCAAGCCCGCTCCTACAAAGGAACTGTGAGTACCCTTAAATACTGTAGGAGCGGGCTTGCCCGTGAAAGGGCCATCAGCCCTGATCAAACCGTCGGCGGTTTTCGTGCGGTGCGGGGTTTTTTCTCGGCGGTTTTTTCGCCCGGTGGGATCACTTTCGAAGCCGCCGCCGGTTTGGCCTTGGACTTCGCCGCGGCGGTCTTGCCGTTGAGCGTCTTGTCAGGGCGAGGTTTCGCTTCGGCGGTTTCTTTCGGTGCGGTCTTGCTGGCAACAGCCTTTGCAGACTTTTTCGGTGCCAGGGCTTCGGCTTCGGCCAGTTTGCGCGCCATCTCCCAGTGGCGCGCTTCGTGACCTTCAGGCTTTCCTTCGGACTCCCAGATCTGATACGCGAACTCGCGGATGCGTTTATCGTCGGTACTCATCGCAATACTCCTGAACTGAACTCAAGTGTGGGCAGTTTGAATAATGAGGTTGACCGGGAAATCCCCCAGCGCGGCGCTGATCAGCAGCTCCCTGTTTTTTGTGACTGCGGTGCCGGAAAAAAGTCCCTTCAGATTTTCGTCCGGGTTGGTGAACGGCAATTTGACCCGGGTATCGCCCCACTGCGGCGCGGGGACTTGCGGTTCGGCACCGTTTTCCAGCAGCTCTGCACAGCGTACCGGCACAATCACAATGACGCGTTTTCCCTCCCGTTCACGGACAAAAGCCAGCACTCGATGGGCTTCGCTGCCCACCACTTCCAGGGCCTGGTAATTGCCATGCCGAAACAGCTCGGCATGCTCGGCACGCAGGTTCAAGGTGCGCGCAATCAAGGCTTGCTTGATGCGCCCGTCACGCCAGTTCGCCAATAGTTCCGGCAGTTCCGTTGATGCCTGCAACGCTTGCTGACGACGGAGGTAATCCACCGGCCGACGGTTATCCGGGTCGACCAGGCTGAAGTCCCAGAACTCGTTGCCCTGATAAAGATCAGGCACCCCCGGTACAGTCATGCGCAGCAAGGTTTGCGCCAATCCGTTGAGCGCACCGGGTACGGCAATCGCCTGGGCAGCCTTGGCGAGGGCGGCGCGCAACAACTCGCCTTCGGAGCTGAGCAACAGCCGCTGGATGAAGGCCTCGCTCGCTTGCTCATAGGGCTCATTGGGCGCGCTCCAGCTGCTTTGCAACTTGGCTTCGCGCAGGGCTTTGCGCTGCCACTGCCAGAGGCGCTGGGCGTAGTCCTCGAGCGCCGGCCGATCATCGAGGCTCAACTCCAGCGGCCAGCTGCCGAGGATCGCCTGATACAGGATTAACTCATCGCCCGCCGACGGCACCTGTTCGTCCTGGCGCAACGGCCGGGCGAGGGCGCGCCACAGGCCGATCTGGTCGGCATACCAGGTGCTGCGTTCGCTCAGTATCGCCAGCCGTGCGCGAGCATCTTCACCGCGCTTGTGGTCATGGGTGGCACTGGCGAGCAGATTATCCGGGAAGGTCAGCAGACGCTCGATGCAGGCCTGATGAAAATCAGCCACGGGCGCACTGAATTGCTCGGTGCTGAATCCCACGTCATTGCGTGAGAGCAGCACGGCTGAGCGATAGAACGCAGTGTCTTCGACCGCTTTCGCCGCCGCCGGCGAAGTCAGTTGCTGGAAGCGCACGCAGGCATGCTTGAGGCGTTTGCGCGGACGTCCGGCCGGGCGCTGCCGCCAAGGTTCGCCCCCGAGCCAGCCGGCGAGACAATCGAGTACCGGCCAGTCCGCCTCGCCGAGGGTTTGCCGGGCTCCGTCCATGGCCTGCTGGAAAAACGCCTCGTCCTGGGCCGAACGGCCAAGGGGGCTGATATAGGTGCGGTACACCGGGAAATGCACGATCAACGCCTGCAATGCGCGGCGAATGGCGCCGAGGGTCAGGTCGCGGGTCATGAGGTTGTCCCGCGCCACTTGCAGCAGGGCCTGCGCGACGCTTTCGAAGTCGCCGGCAAGCGAGCCATTGAGAATTTGCTGGCGGGCCAGTTGGGTTTCCTGGGAGAAGTCCGACGGCCGCTCGCTGTGGCGCTGCCAGAGTTCGGCCAGCACCTGCGCGCCTTGCGGCTCGGTTTGCAACAGCGACAACTGGTTCATGAATTCGTAGCCGGTGGTGCCGTCCACCGACCAGTCGCGATGCAGGGTTTCGCCTTCACCAAGGATCTTTTCCACATAAATAGGCAAGTGACGGCCGGCGGTCAGGCTATCGACCCGACGACGCAATTTGCGACAATAGCCTCGCGGGTCGGCGAGGCCGTCGATGTGATCGATGCGCAACCCGTCGATCAACCCCTCGGCCACCAGTTGGAAGATCTTCGCGTGGGTCGCTTCAAACACCGCCGGGCGTTCGACGCGCAGGCCGCCCAGTTCATTGATATCGAAGAAGCGCCGCCAGTTGATGTCATCGGCGGCGGTGCGCCAACTGGCCAGGCGATAACTCTGGCGCTCCAGCAGGTTGTGCAGGCGCTGGAAGCCTTCGGCGCTGCGTGAATCGTAGTTGTTCAGGTGCTGCTCGATGGTTTGCGCAATGGCCGGCTCACTGACCAGATCGCGCAGTTCGGTTTTCAGCGCAACGGCCAGGTGATGCGCGTCGGTCTGGTAGCTCAGGGTGCTGAAGCGGTCGGCCAGGGCCTTGAGTTGCTCGGCCTGTAGCGCATCGAGCGGCGTAGCGCTCTTGAGCAGTTCGCCGTAATTGCTGGGGCAAATAGGAAAGCGGTGCTCGTAATGCTCGACATGGAAGGTGCCGTGCCAGGCATCGAAGCGTAAAGGCAAGGTGCCGTCCTGCAACGCGACGCCATAGTCACTGCCCAGGAATGGCAGCAGCAACTGGCCTTCCATCAGTGGGTCCGGGGAGTGCCACTGGATGTCGAAGAACTCGCCGTAGGGGCTCAGGCGCCCCCATTCCAGCAGGTCCAGCCACCAGGGATTGTCACTGCCGCCGACGGCCATGTGGTTGGACACGATATCGAGGATCAACCCCATGTTTTGCGCGTGCAAGGCGCTGACCAGGCTGCGCAGCGCCGCTTCGCCGCCGAGCTCCGGATTGACCCGGGTCGGGTCCACCACATCGTAGCCATGCATCGACCCGGCGCGGGCGCGCAACAGCGGCGAGGCGTAGACATGGCTGATGCCGAGGCGGGCAAAATACGGCACCAGCGGCACCGCATCTTCCAGGGTGAAGCCTTTGTGAAACTGCAGGCGCAACGTGGCGCGAAGGGGGCGGGTTGGCATTGGAATCATCGATCACGCTCGGCTGCCTGAAGGCGCGCACAGGCCAGCAGTTCCAGACGCCGTGCGGCATCGTCCCCATCGAGCAGGGCTTCGCTGTAGCCCGGCAGGCGCCGCGACCAATTGGGGTGCGTGTCGATGGTGCCGGGGAGGTTGGCCTGCTGTTCGACGCCCAGCGCATCTTCCAGTGGCAACAGCACCAACGGCGCCCGGGTGTGGCCGAGGAAGCGTACGCTGGCATCGAGCACCTGGTCGGCTTCGTGGGACTCTTCGCGAAAGTTTTGCGGATCCTGGCTCAAGGCTCGGCGCAGGCCCTCGCGCTCACGCTCGCGATGCTGGCGCCATTCGATTTCACCGCTGGCGTCGACCAGGCCAAGCCGGGCGTTCCAGTCGATGTCGCGGCCATGCCACCAGCCAATGAGGGTCGGCAGGTCATGGGTACTGGTCGTCGCGAGGGCGTTGTCGGGCCAGTCGAGAATCGGTTTGAAGAGGGTGTTGTCCTGTTCGAACAACAACACGCGCATGCCGAGCATTGAGCGGGCGATGAGTTTGTCCCGCAGGCCATCGGGCACGGTGCCGAGGTCCTCGCCGAGGACGATGGCCTGGTGACGATGGGACTCCAGGGTCAGCAAACGCAGCAGGTCGTCCACCGGGTAATACAGGTAGGCACCGTCGGCCGGCGGCGAGCCGTTAGGGATCACCCACAACCGCTGCAAGCCCATGACGTGATCGATGCGCAAGCCGCCGGAATGGGCGAAATTGGCCCGCAGCATTTCGATGAAGGCGCGGAACCCGTTACGCACCAGGCCTTCGGGGGAGAACGCGGAGATGCCCCAGCCCTGGCCGCTGCGGTTGAGAATATCCGGTGGCGCACCGACGGTGAGGGCGGCGAGCAATTCGTCCTGACGGCTCCAGGCCTGGCTGCCGCCGCCGTCGGCGCCGACTGCGAGGTCGGCGATCAGGCCAATGCTCATGCCACTGGCGCGGGCGGCAGTTTGCGCGCGCTCAAGACAACGGGTGATCAGCCACTGGCAGAAAGCAAAGAAACCAATGCGCCCGGCATTCTCTTCGGCAAACGCCGCCAGTTCGGCGCTGCGCGGATCGCGCCAGGGTTCGGGCCACTCGCGCCAGTCCGGGTTTTCACCGTTGGCGACGCGGGCCTCTTGCATGGCTTCGAAGCGGCAGTGATTTTCCAGCGCTTCGCCAGCGGCATGACGAAAACTGCTGAAGTCTTCATGCAGCGGGTGTTCACCCTGGACAAAGCCGTCGTACAGGGCCTGCAACAGTCGGTGCTTGGCTTCGGCGGCGGCCGGCCAGTCAATCAGCGGACGTTCTTCCAGCGTCTTGAGCTCAATCGCCAGGCCCGTGGCATCAATGGCGGTGCGCAGCGCGCGTTCGCCGAGGATGGTGCCCGGCGCGCAGTAAAGGCTGTTGAGAAACAACCGACTGGACGGCGAGTAAGGGCTGTAGCGCTGGGTGTCGTTGGAAAACATCGCGTGCAGCGGACTGATCGCCAGCGCCTCGGCGCCACGTTCACCGGCGACCCGGGCGAGGTCTTCCAGTGCCTGGGTGTCACCAAAGCCGCCATCGCCCGGGCGACGCAAGCCATACAGTTGCACGCTCAGGCCCCAGGCCCGCGGGATCGGATTGTCCACGGCATCGGCCACGCTGTAGCAACGGGCCGGGGCCACGGCCAGGGTAAAGGTCTGACCGTCGATGCTGACGTGTTGATAGCCGACCGGGATCAGGCCCGGCAGTAAGGCGTCGGCGTCCAGCTTCAGGCTGATCCGCGAGCCGTCTTCAAGGTGGATTTCGCACGGCGTTTGAGGCTCGAAATAGCGCGCCAGGTCGAGGCCCGCACCCAAATCGACGGTCATCAAGGGCGGCAAGCGGTGGGTCTGTTGTACCGCCTGCAATTGGAGCAGGCTGGCGTCGATTTCCTGGGCGCTGCCGGCCGGGTGGCCAAGACCGGTCAGCACATTGCGCAATACAGAGGGTGCAACTTTTTGTGGGCGGCCGTTGGCATCGATCCAATCGACCGCGAGGCCGGCACGGCTGGCCAGGATTTCCAGTTGCGCATCACTCATGGACGCTCTCCAAACGAGGTAGCAAAGGGGCTGCGGCGGTGAGGCTGACGAGCGCGCAATACGGGGCAAGGGTGCCTTGTTCCAACAGATCGGCGCTCTCGGGCGGGACTGCAAACACCCGTGTGGCACCCGCTTGTGATGTGTGGACTACCGGCCGCTCGCTGAGGTTCAGATCAATGCGCAGTTGACTGCCATCGCCCAGGCGCCAGGCCGCGCTGACGGCACCTTCGGCCAGCACGTCGGCGCCCAGCGCCAAGGCACCGGCCAGGTGCGGGATGATCAGACGGTGACGGATTTGTAGTAGCCGGCAATACAGCTCGTGCATCTGCGAGCGGCCCTTTTCGGGCAGGACAGGGCGGGAGGCTTCGAATGTCTGTGGGGCATTCGGGTCGGGAATGTGTTCACGCTGATGCGGATCGGCAAAGGCACTGAACGCGGCGAATTCATTGCGCCGGCCATCACGAACCAGCTTCGCCAGTTCACCGTGGTGGCTGGTGAAAAACAGGAAGGGCTGTTCGACAGCGAACTCGTCGCCCATGAACAGCAGCGGGATCATTGGCGACAACAGCAGCAATACCGTGGCCGCGCGCAACGCCTGCGGATGAGCGAGTTGATGCAGGCGCTCGCCGAAGGCGCGGTTGCCGATCTGGTCATGGTTCTGCAAGAACAGGATGAAAGCGCTCGGCGGTAGATGCCCGCTCGGTTCACCGCGTGCCACGCCGTGACGGTTGAGATGGCCCTGGAACGCGAAACCCTGGCTCAGGCAACGGGCCAGTTGTTCGGTGGGGTTGTCGGCGTAGTCGGCGTAATAGGCATCGGTTTCACCGGTCAGCAACACATGCAGGGCGTTGTGGCCGTCATCGTTCCATTGCGCGTCGTAGCCCTGTTCGAGCAGGCTGGCCTGGTTGTGTTCGTTTTCTACCATCAGCCACACATGCCGCGCCGGTGCCGTTTGTTCGCGCACCCGACGGGCCAGGTCCGGGAGGAAATCCGGGTCTGCGATGGCATGCACTGCGTCCAGGCGCAAGCCGTCGAAACGGTATTCAAACAGCCACATCAAGGCGTTTTCGATGAAGAAGTCCTGCACTTCGCGACGACGGAAGTCGATGGCGGCGCCCCACGGCGTGTGTTGGTCCTCGCGGAAAAAGCCCTTGGCGTAGCGATGCAGGTAATTACCGTCCGGGCCGAAGTGGTTGTACACCACGTCGAGAATCACCGCCAGGCCATGACCGTGGGCGGTGTCGATCAGGTGCTTGAGTTGCTCGGGCGAACCATAGGACGCTTGGGGCGCGAACGGCAGGACGCCGTCATAACCCCAATTGCGCTCGCCGGGAAACTGCGCGATGGGCATCAGTTCGATCGCTGTGACGCCCAGCTCGACCAGCCGCGCCAGATGCTGCTCGACGGCACTGAAACCGCCGAGTGCACCCACGTGCAGTTCGTAGATCACCGCTTCGTTCCATGGCCGCCCAAGCCAGGCAGTGTGTTGCCACGCATAGGCCAGCGAATCGACCACCACGCTGGGCTGGTCGATGTCGCCTGCCTGGGCGCGTGACGCCGGGTCGGGCACTTCCAGTTCACCATCGATGCTGAAGCGGTAGCGCGTACCCGCCGGGCAGTGGGTGTTGATCACGAACCAGCCGTCGGCCTGAGGCAACAACGGCAAGGACTGTCCATTTTCCAGTTCGACACTGACGTAAAACGCATCTGGCGCCCACAACGCGAATCGTGTGTGCTCTGCATCCAGCATGATTGCGCCGTGGGGCCAGGTCTCAAGGGTCCGTAACGGCATCTTGAAAGCCTCTTACTGTTTGTTCTTGTTCGACTTCCCCAGTGCTTTAGCCACCAGTTGCTCATAAAGCTCGGCGTAGGGTTCGACCGCCTTGCACCAGTTGAATGGCGCGGCCATGGCTCGGCTGCGCATGGCGTGCAGCAGGTCAGGGAAGGCGAACACCTTGAACGCGCGGCTCAGGGCTTCCTGATAGCTTTCGACAGTGGATTCATCGAACAGGAAGCCGGTCACGCCGTTTTCGATGGTATCGGCCAGGCCGCCGGTGTTGCGTGCCACTGGCAACGAGCCGAAGCGTTGGGCGTACATCTGGCTCAGCCCACAGGGTTCATAACGCGATGGCATGAGCAGGAAGTCGCTGCCGGCAAACATGCGCCGGGCATCGGTTTCGTTGAAGCCGATGCGCACGCCGATCTGCCCGGGGAAACGCAGGGCCAGTTCACGCATCGACTGTTCTTCTTCCGGCTCGCCACGACCGATGATCGCGATCTGACCACCGGATTTGACGATGTATTCGGAGACCGCTTCGGTCAGGTCCAGGCCCTTTTGATACACCAGCCGCGAGACCACCGCAAACAGTGGGCCCGCGGATTCTTCCAGGCCGAACAGTTCACGGACATGGGCGGCGTTCATCGCTTTGCCGTCCCAATCGCCGATGCCGAACGGGCAGAACAGGTGCGGGTCGGTCGCCGCATCCCAGCTTTCATCGATGCCGTTGGGAATCCCGCTGAGCAAGCCTTGCTGGGTCTTGGCGGCCAGGAAACCGTCGAGGCCGCAGCCGAAATCCGGGGTGGTGATTTCCTGGGCGTAGGTCGCGCTGACCGTGGTGATGTGGCTCGAATAGGCCATGCCGGCCTTGAGGAACGACATCTTGCCGTAGAACTCCATGCCTTCCTGTTGCAGCGCGTGATGAGGAATACCCAGTTCGGGGCACGAACCGAGGCTGGTCACGCCTTGATAAGCCAGGTTATGGATGGTGAACAGGGTCGGCGTACGCTGCCCGCGCCAGTGCATATAGGCCGGGGCCAGGCCGGCCGGCCAGTCGTGGGCGTGCACCAGGTCCGGGCACCAGTGAATCTGCGCCAGGTTGGCGGCGATGTCGGCAGCCGCGAGGCCCAGCCGGGCGAAGCGGATATGGTTGTCCGGCCAGTCGCGACCATTGTTGGCGCCGTAGGGCGAACCTTCGCGCTCGTAGAGTTCGGGGCAGATCAGTACGTAGATGACCAAACCGTCAGGCATGTCCATGCGCCCGATCTTGCACGGTGGCAGCGCCGCGTGGCCGCCGAGTTCGCCGATGATGTGAATCGGGTTTTCGCTGTGCAGCACCTGCGGATAACCGGGGATCAGCACCCGCACATCGTGCAAGTGGGCCATGGCCCGTGGCAGGGCCGCGGACACGTCGCCCAGCCCACCGGTTTTCACCAGGTCGGCAATTTCGGAGGTGACGAACAAGACTTTCTTGCGGTTGGGGTTCTGGTGACTGACCGGGGCCAGCGTCTTGGTGCCTGAAACGTTGATCGGTTGGGCACTGGCGGCAGTAACGGCGCTCGATTCGCCGACCTGATGAGCACGCTCTCCGTGTATTTCTAAAGCCGTACTGATCATCTGAATCTCCCGTGCTATTGATCTAGTTCTTAGGTCTGGCAAACGGTGTTCCATGGCCAATTCCCGTGGCCGGGCGCAAACGCGCTACGCATCAGTGAGCAAGCGCTAATGCGCTGAAGCAGAGTGGGTGAATGAGCCGTTGCAAAGATTGCACCAGTCGTAACGCACCTTCTTTTCAAAGGACCGATCAGTAACCGCAAAAGTTTCGACTATTTTTTCACTTTATGACCGACCGGTTTCGCCTCGAGAAAATGAGTCTAGGCCAGAACTTAGAGCGGTAAAGCGCGGATGGCAAAATTGTTCGACAATCGGTTTGCAACGGAACGGACGTGCCTGATCGGGGGGCGAATGCTCCGACGAAGTGCATGTTTTTTTGCAATTGGAGCCTCAAAACGTCACCCGCCAGTCACATAAGTGTGCGACGCGTTTTTTCGTGGCTGCACTATTGTGGTGCGTGAGTGCCCGGTCCCGGATTTGGCCGAACCACGGCCTTACTGTCGAGCTGGATGCCTTGGTATAGTTCGGGCCTCTTTTTTGCCCGGTAAAGGATCATTCGCATGTCTCAGTACACCGCGTTCAATGTCGAACTGGTCGACAAAATTGCCCATGTGCAGATCAACCGTCCGGAGAAGATTAACGCGATGAACGCGGCGTTCTGGAGCGAGATCGTCGAGATTTTCCAGTGGATCGACGACACCGACGAAGTGCGTGTAGTGGTGCTCAGTGGGGCAGGCAAGCATTTTTCTTCGGGTATCGATCTGATGATGCTGGCCGGCGTGGCTAATGAATTGGGCAAGGATGTCGGCCGCAATGCACGCCTGTTGCGGCGCAAGATCCTCAACCTGCAAGCGTCGTTCAATGCGGTCGATAACTGCCGCAAACCAGTGCTCGCGGCGATTCAGGGCTATTGCCTGGGCGGCGCCATCGACCTGATTGCCGCGTGCGACATGCGCTACGCCGCGGAAGGTGCACAGTTCTCGATCAAGGAAATCGACATCGGCATGGCCGCCGACGTCGGTACGTTGCAGCGCTTGCCGCGCATCATCGGTGACGGCATGCTGCGTGAACTGGCTTACACTGGCCGCACCTTTGGTGCACAAGAAGCACGCGGCATGGGCCTGGTCAATCGCGTCTACAGCGATAATGCCAGCTTGCTCGACGGCGTCATGGGCATCGCCCGCGAAATCGCCAGCAAGTCGCCGATTGCGATCACCGGCACCAAGGAGATGATCAGCTACATGCGTGACCATCGCATTGACGACGGCCTCGAATACATCGCTACCTGGAACGCCGCCATGCTGCAATCCACCGATCTGCGCGTGGCCATGGCCGCCCACATGAGCAAACAGAAACCTGAATTTCTGGATTGATTAACCATGATTCCTCGCTGGACCACCGCAGTACTGGACACCGATCAACCCGGCGGCTGGGCCGTTGCGCGCAGCCCCGAAGGCTTTCTGTTCGATGACAACGGCGCACTGTTTCCTCGCCATTGGTTAAAGGGACAAGACCTGTCGATTATCGCCGAGCATGGCATCGGTCACCTGGATGGCGAGCCGGTCTACCTGCTGGAGCTGCGCAGTGCCAGCGAGGTGCCGGGTTGCAACTGGAAAGGCCTGCGGGCGTTCATGCTCGAAGGCGATCACACGGTCTACAAGGTGCTCGGTTACGCTGCTCAAATCGGCACCTGGGCTCGCGAGCACCGTTTTTGCGGCAATTGCGGGCAGGCGACCCATCAGGTGCCGGGTGAGCGAGCGATGTACTGCGAGCCGTGCGATCTGCGTTATTACCCGCGGATTTCACCGAGCATGATCGTGCTGGTGACCCGCGGCGATGAGATCCTTTTGGGGCGTTCGCCGCGCTTTGTGGCCGGGGTCTACAGCACCCTGGCCGGGTTTGCCGAGCCGGGCGAATCGGCCGAGGATTGCCTGATTCGCGAAGTGCGCGAAGAGGTCAGCATCGAGGTCAAGAACATCCAGTACCTGGGCAGTCAGTGCTGGCCGTTCCCGCACTCGATGATGCTCGGGTTCCACGCCGAATATGCCGGGGGTGAAATCGTCTGCCAGGAAGACGAGATCGAGGACGCCCAGTGGTTCAACGTGCACGCGCTGCCGCCGTTGCCGGCGTCACGCTCGATTGCCCGTTATCTGATCGACGTCTACGTGGCGCGCCGTTTAGGCCACGCTGAACCAGTGCTGCCAGGCTAGCCGCACCGTCAACGCCAGTACCACGGTGATGAACACCGGGCGAATGAACTTCGCACCGCCGCTGATGGCGGTGCGAGCGCCGAAGAATGCGCCAACCATCAACGACGAGCCCATGCTCAGGCCGATGATCCAGTCCACCTGACCGGAAAAGATGAACACCGACAGCGCCGCCGCGTTGCTGACGAAGTTCATGCTGCGTGCCACGCCGCTGGCCTTTACCAGATCGATGGGGTAGAGCAGCAGGCTGCTGACGGTCCAGAACGCGCCCGTGCCGGGACCAGCCACACCGTCATAGAAACCGAGGCTGAAGCCTTGGGTCGATTGCCACTTTTTCTTGATCGGTGCGTCGCTGTCCAGCGGCGCTTTCGGCGTGCCGCCAAACAACAGGTAAATACCGCAGGCAAAGACGATCACCGGCAACATTTTGTTCAGCCATTCGGCCGGCAGGTAATGTGCGACGATGGCGCCGGCCAATGCCCCGACCAGGGTGCCGACGATCGCATGCACCCACTGCGCCGGGTGGAACAGCTTGCGTCGGTAAAAGGTAAAGCTGGCCGTCGCCGAGCCGAAGGTCGAACTGAGCTTGTTGGTGCCCAGCACCAGGTGCGGCGGCAGGCCGGCGGTCAACAGTGCAGGGGTGGTCAACAGGCCGCCACCGCCGGCGATGGCATCGATGAAACCGGCAACAAAGGCGACAAGTGCCAGGATGGCCAGGGTGGAGAGGTCAACGCTGAGTTCGAAAGGCATGGGATCGGCTTATTCGGCGGGTGCAAAAAAAGGGCTGCGGGGAAGGGGCGACATCTTACTCATCTGTACAACACAACACCATTGTAGGCGCTGGCTTGCCAGCGAAAGCGGTGTGTCAACCAACATGGATGCAGGAATTGACGACGCCTTCGCTGGCTGCGGCTGGCCACCGCAAGCTGTAGGAGCAAGCTTGCTCGCGAACGCCATGGCACGGTGTATCAGGCAGATGGCCTTCGCTGGCAAGCCTGCTCCTACAAATATGATGTGTTTACAGGCCAAGGTCCGACAGGCCCGGGTGATCGTCAGGGCGGCGGCCCAAGGGCCAATGGAATGTGCGTTCGCTTTCTTTTATTGGCAGGTCGTTGATGCACGCGAAGCGGCGGGCCATCAGGCCGTCTTCGTTGAATTCCCAGTTTTCGTTGCCGTAGGAGCGAAACCAGTTGCCCGAATCGTCGTGCCATTCATAGGCATAACGCACGGCAATGCGGTTATCGGTGAAGGCCCAGAGCTCCTTGATCAGCCGATAGTCCAGTTCCTTGGCCCATTTGCGGGTCAGGAATGCCTTGGCTTCCTCGCGGTTGTTGGCGAACTCGGCGCGGTTGCGCCATTTTGTGTCGAGGGTGTAGGCCAGGGACACGCGCGCCGGGTCGCGGGAGTTCCAGCCATCTTCGGCCAGGCGAATTTTTTCAATAGCCGATTCACGGGTGAACGGGGGCAGTGGCGGACGAACTTCGGTATCAGACATTTCATCTCTCCGTATCAAGTTAACGTTCAAGCAAGTTGTCGAGCGGGATTAATGGCTACAGGTCCAACAAGGTTCGCGCCATGCATTGCGCGTTATCGGCGGCACTGTGGTCGCCCATGACCAATGCCACGGTAATGGCTCCATCGATCAGGATCAGCAGTTGACGGGCCAGCGTCTGGGGATCGTGTGCGCCATGTTCGGTGCATAGCTCATACAGGTAGTCGAGCAGCTTCTGTTTATGCTCTTTCGCCAACAGGCGCACGGGGTCTTGCGGGTTGCCGGTTTCGCCGCTGGTGTTGATGAACGCGCAGCCGCGAAAGCCTTCGGATTCAAACCACGACTTGAGCACGGTAAACAGGTTGAGCAATCGGCCAGCGGAGGTTTCGGCTCGCCCGACTTCAGTTTTATACCAGTGCATCCAGCGCTGGTCGCGGCGTTGCAGGGCGGCCAGGACCAGTTCGTCTTTGTTGGCGAAGTAGCGGTAGATGCTTTTTCTGGAGACACCGGCGGTTTTTACCAGGCGATCCATGCCGGTGGCGGCGATGCCACTTTTGTAGATCAATTTTTCGGTGACATTCATAATGATGTCGCGGGTTTCGTTGTTTGTGGTTTCGTTCATGTCGGATACAGTAGAACGATCGTTCTTCATGTTCAATTTAAATTTTGTAGCGACTGATAGAGGGTCTTCGCTGGCAAGCCAGCTCCTACAGGGGAGCGTAAATTTTCTGTAGGAGCTGGCTTGCCAGCGAAGGCGCCAGGATACACACCCACAAGACCCGACCCCATCGATGGTGTAAGCTCTCGGGTTCTTCGGATTCGACCCATTGCGAGCCCTATGCCGTCGCTTTTCAAACGCTCCCTGCTGCCCAAACTGCGCAGTTTTCCGCTGACCGCCGATGCCGTCAGCATCCTCTCTGGCGCTGCCGAATTCCGTCGTTGCCTGCTGGAGAAAATCGCCAGCGCGACCCGGCGCATCTACATCGTTGCGCTGTACCTGCAACAGGATGAAGCCGGCCAGGAAATCCTCGATGCCTTGCACGCGGCCAAGCTGGCGCGTCCGGAACTGGACGTGGTGGTCGTGGTTGACTGGTTGCGCGCGCAGCGCGGCCTGATCGGTGCCGGCAAGCAACCGGGCAACTCCGCCTGGTATCAGGACATGACCCGCACGCATGCCAGCGAAGTGCCGATCTATGGCGTGCCGGTACAGACCCGCGAGCTGTTCGGTGTGTTGCACCTCAAAGGTTTCATCATCGATGACTGCGTGATCTACAGCGGCGCGAGCCTGAACAACGTCTATCTGCACAAGTTCGACAAGTACCGCTACGACCGCTATCACCTGCTGCACAACCGTGAATTGGCCGACTCCATGCAGCACCTGGTGCAACACGGCCTGGTGGCTTCCAAAGCGGTCCATCGCCTCGACCTGCCGAACCTGCCGACCACCCGCAGCCTGCGCAATGACATCGGCGACCTGCGTAGCCGCCTCAAACACGCGGCGTACGACACCACGCGCGGCACCATCGACAGGAACGGTTTGTCTGTCAGCCCGTTGCTCGGCGTCGGCAAGAACAATCCACTGAACCGAGTGATCTGCGAGCTGATCGCCAGCGCCCGGCAGCAGCTAACCATCTGCACGCCATACTTCAACCTGCCGCTGGCGATCATCCGCGAGATCAACCGCGCCTTGGCCCGTGGGGTGAAGATCGACATCGTGGTCGGCGACAAGACGGCCAATGACTTCTACATTGCGCCAAGCGAACCGTTCCGGGTCATTTCGGCGCTGCCGTACCTGTACGAAATCAGCCTGCGCCGGTTTGCCAAACGGCATCAGCGCAACATCGACAGTGGCCAGTTGAACCTGCACCTGTGGCGTGACGGTGAGAACAGCTATCACCTCAAGGGCATGTGGGTCGATCAGCGCTACACCTTGCTGACTGGCAACAACCTCAACCCGCGGGCGTTCCGGCTCGATCTGGAAAACGCCTTGCTGATCGACGACCCGCTCGGTGAGTGGCGGGAGCCGCGTGGTCAGGAGCTGGCGGAAATTTTCCAGCACACCCGGCGTATCGAGCATTTCCAGAACCTGGAAACCCTTGCCGACTACCCGATGGGCGTCGCCAAGTTCCTCAAGCGCGTGAGTCGCGTGCGGATCGAGCGCTTGCTCTACCGCATTCTTTAAGGCGAGAAAAAGCTTCGCTGGCAAGCCAGCTCCTACAGGATATTTACGAATAACCTGTGGGGGCTGGCTTGCCAGCGAAGAGTGCCGCTCAGACGCTGAACAATCAGTTCAGACCGAGCTTGCCACGCAGCGTCGACAAGTCTTCCGCCAGTGTATTGACCGGGCCGATCAGCGCTTTTCGGTCAGCGTCCTTCACTTTGTCGTAAGTTTCAAAACCACCGTCCTTGGTCTTGTACTTGGCCAGGATCTTTTCCACGCTGGCAAAGTTCTTGTCGACTTTCGCTACGAACGCCGCGTCCTGTTTCTGGATCTGCGGACGGAACAGGTCGACGATTTTCTTCGCGCCGTCGACGTTGCCCTGGAAGTCGTAGAGGTCGGTGTGGCTGTAGCGGTCTTCTTCACCGGAGATCTTGGTCTTCGCCACTTCTTCGAGCAGTGCAGCAGCGCCGCCCACGACTTTCTCCGGCGGGAAGGTCAGGCCGGCAACGCGGGTTTGCAGGTCCTTCACGTCTTTGTTCAGGCCATCGGCCAGCTCACCCAGGTCCTTGGTGCTCTTTTCCGAGAACAGCGAATACTCGATGCGGTGGAAACCGGTGAAATCCTCGGCTTTCACGCCTTTCTCATGATCGTCGACGCGGGAGTCGATGGACGCGTCCAGGTCACTGAACAGCTCGGCAATCGGCTCGATCGACTCGTAGTAGACGCGGGTCGGCGCGTAGAGTTTTTGCGCGGTGGCCAGGTCGCCTTTTTTCACGGCGTCGGTGAATTGCTGGGTGTGGCTGGCCAGTTCATCCAGTTGCTCGGTGACGTAGATCTTGTAGTCCGAGACCGGCCCCACCAGGTCCAGCGGCGCGGTTGCCGCGAAAGCCGAAAACGGAGTGTTGAGCAAGCCAAGGGTCAGCAGTAACGCGAGGGGCGACTTCTTCATGGGACGGTTCCGCGAGGGTTGTTGTGGTTGTTAAACAGTCGTTTTGGGTTTTGCAGAAACGGCTGTGGCCTGGAGCAATGTGCGACCGATGAAGTCCTGGTCGCCGGTCACCCCGGGCAAGGTGAAGAAATAGCCACCGCCGACGGGCTTGAGGTACTCCTCCAGCGGTTCGCCATTGAGCCGGGTTTGCACGGTGATGAAGCCTTTCTCCAGATCGGCCTGGTAGCAGATGAACAACAGGCCCATGTCGAGCTGGCCATTTTTGTTCACGCCGTTGGAGTAGTTGAACGGGCGACGCAGGATCAAGTTGGCCCGGCTCGCAGCGGTGCGCGGGTTGGCCAGGCGAATGTGCGCGTCGAGCCGGGTCAGCTTGCCTTGCGGGTCTTTGCTGTAGTCCGGCACTTGGCTCTCATGGCTGCCGCCCATGGGCGCACCGGTGCTTTTGACCCGCCCGAGAATGCTTTCCTGTTCCTGCAACGGCGTGCGGTCCCAGCGTTCGACGTAGTTGCGAATGACCCGCACCGCCTGGTAACTGCCGTGGGCGGCCCATGCCGGCTCATCACTGCCGGGCTGGACCCAGACGATGCTGTCCATGGCCTTGGAGTCGTTGGAGTCGGGGTTGGCCGAGCCGTCGCGAAAACCGAGGAAATTGCGCGCACTCTGTGCCGGCACACCGGGTTTGGCCGGGGCCTGTGGCGGCACGCTGCCTTCCTGTTTCCAGCGCACCAGCAGCAAGTCCGGCAGGTTTTTCACGATGTCGCGCAGGGCGTGGATGTTGGTGTCGGTGGTGTTGGCGCAGAACTGGATGCTCAAGTCACCGTGGCAGCAATCGGCTTCCAGCGCATCGTTGGGGAAGCCGACCATGCGCGTCAGGCGCTTGGGCTTGGTGTCGGCCAGGCCGAAGCGTTCGTCGAACAGCGACTCGCCCACGGACACGGTGATGGTCAGGTTATCCGGGGTCACGATCGGGCCGAGAATGCCCGAATCCACCGGAGGCAGCTTCGGATCGAGTTGGGTGACCGGGCCGCCTTGCATCAGGAACGCGATGCGCTGGTTCAGGGTGCGAAACAGGCGCTCGAGGTCTTCACGGTCGCTGGCCAATACATCGAACGCCACCAGCATGCCGGACGCCGGGCGCGGCGTGACTATGCCGGCCTGATGCTGACCATGGAACGGATGACGGTCGCCAGTCTTGTCGCTGCTCGGCGCTTCGGTGACTTGCGCGGGGCTGGCGGCCATGGCCGGGCAGCTCAGCGCCGAACCCGCCAGGGCCACACCGGCGGCGCCCATGCCCATCAGCACGCGGCGGCGCTGGAGGTTGAATTGTTCTGAATCGTTCATCGGTTTGCGTCTTCTGCTTACAGGCCGGAAAGGCCAAGGGCGGGATCGATTCCATCGAGTGCGGCGGCCAGTGCCCTGGCCTTGTCGGCGATCTGCTTGCGCTGCTCGGCGCTGACACTGTCGTAGCTGGCATAACCGTCGCCAACCTTGAAGCCATTGAGTTCGGCCTCGAAAGCGTTGAGCGCGCTGTCGAGGGTTGGCAGCAGTTGGCCGGCGGATTTGCTGAGCAACGGGCGCAGCAGGTCGATGACTTTGCGGGTGGCCTCCAGGTTGGCCGCGAAGCCGTTCAGGTCGGTACGGCTGTAGCGTTCCTCTTCGCCGCTGCTGGCGCGCACATCGGCAATGCTATTGAGGTTGCGCACCATGATGCTGACCAGTTGTTCTGGAGGCAGCGACTGGGCCAGCAGCTGTTGTTTGAGCGTGGTGACGTCTGTCAGCAGGCGTCGGGCAATGGGCGCCAGGCCTTGCAGATTGCGCTGTTGGAACAACGCGTATTCCAGACGGTGGAAACCGGCGAAGTCCGGATCCTGCTCGCGTTGTTCGAAATAATCGGCGCGGGCGTTGATGCTGTTATCCAGTTCCGCCAGGCGTTGCGCGGCCGGTGCCACACGCTGATACGCGGCACGTGCCGGCGCATACAAGGCTTGCGCCTGGCTCAGGTCGCCAGATTCGATGGCCTGTTGCAGTGCGGTGACGGCCTTGATCAGCGAGTTGCCCTGGCTGCTCAAGTACACGCGAAATTCCGACAGCGGTCCTACAAATGCGATCATCGACGGCTTGGCTTTGGCCGCGGCGTCGGAGGCGGCTGTTGGCGTCACATGCAGTGTGCCGCGCGGGTTGCTGAGCAAGCCGCAGGTGATGGTGTAGTCGCCGGGTTGCAGGTTGGCGTTGATCACCTGGCTCAAACCGGGAGCGATGTTTTCCCGTTCTTCGATCACCAGCACGCCGTCGAGGATTTCCCATTCGACTGCGCGGTCGGAGCGGTTGACGATACGGAAGCTGGCGCGACCGGCCGGAACGGTGAGCGCATTGGGTTCGCAGCTGTGCGGGTGGATCGTCACCAGCACTTCATCGTGGTTGGCCTGGCGTTTGGCCGCAGCCATTTTCGAGGCGTAGTAGAACAGGCCGCCGGCGGCGATCATCACGATCACCGAGCCGGCCACCGCCCAGCGCAAGGCGCGGGGAGGGGAAGCCTGGGTGGGGGCTTGATTTGGCATGGTTGCCCTTACTGGCTGGAAGCGGAAGAAGGTTGCTTGGCAGGCGCGCCGGCCGGCGAGAAAAACATCGCCAGCGCCACCAGCAGATAGATCAGGTAGGCACCCAGGGTGCTGACGGTCGGGGCATCCTGGTAGCCGAACATGCCGGCCAGCACCGAACCCAGCGGGCCGTCCATCGGCAGCGTCGCGCTGAAATCGAACAGCACGGTTTGCAGGTGATTCCACAGCCCGGCTTCATGCAACGCCTGCGCGGAGTTGGAAAGAATGCCGGCCGCCACCACGAGGATGAACAGGCCGGTCCAGCGGAAAAACGCCGAGAGGTTCAGGCGCAGGCTGCCGCTGTAGATCAAAAAGCCGATGACAATCGCCAGGACCAGGCCGAGCAGGGCGCCAATCGGTGCCGCCGCACCTTCGCTCTGCTGGAAGACGGCAAGCAGGAAAAACACGGTTTCCAGGCCTTCACGAGCCACGGCGAAAAACACCATGGCGATCAGGGCGATCACCTGGTGCCCGGAACCGGTCAGCGCCTGGTCGAGGGATTGATGCAATGAATGCTTGATTGAACGCGCCACCTTGCGCATCCAGAACACCATGGAACTGAGAATGCCCACGGCGACCAGGCCGACAACGCCTTCAAACAGCTCTTGTTGTTTCTGCGGAAACTCGGCGCTGACCAGTTCCAGGCCACCGCCCACCAACAAGGCGAGGGTCACGGCCAGGAACACGCCGATCCACATCGCCGGCAGCCATTGGCCGCGGCCGGTCTGTTTGAGGTAACTGGCGATGATGCCAACGATCAACGCGGCCTCGACACCTTCGCGCAGCATGATCAGGAAAGGAACAAGCATTCAGCGACAACTCGAATTTAGAGAGGATGCTAATTTGTAACATAATGACACTCATTCCCATATGGTATTGATTGACAATTGCCTGAACCTAAGCTGAACAATCCTGAAGATCGCCTACAACCCTGTAGGAGCTGGCTTGCCAGCGAAAGCGGTGTGTCAGGCAAATTTGATGTTGGATCTGGCGGCGCCTTCGCTGGCAAGCCATCTCCCACAAGGGATCCGCGCCAGCCGCGCGGTTTCGGCTAATATGCCCACCACTCGAACAACCACAGGGTTTGCCGCGATCCATGTCGGAGAAAGACACCATCTCTATTCAGCTAGTGCGCGAAGCACTGCTGCAAAGCTGCGCGCCGGGCATCGCCACGGATGAGGTGTTGAGCAAGGTAGGCATCGAGCCGCAGTTGTTAGGCAGCACCGACGCCCGCGTCCCGGCCAGCGCTTACGCGCGTTTGTGGCGATTGCTCGCGCGGCGCGGCGACGACGAGTTTTTTGGCATGGACCCGCGCAAGCTCAAGTCCGGCAGCTTTGCGTTTCTGTGTCGCAGCACCATGCTACAGCCCAACGTCGCGGCAGGAATGGTCAGCGGCCTGGCGTTTTTGTCGTTGGTCCTCGAACACTTGCCGGCGCAACTGGTGCGTCAGCAAAGCCTGGCGGAAATCGTCCTGCTCGAGGACGACAAGGATCCGCGTCGAGCCTTTACCTATTTCACCTACTGGATGATCGTCCACGGCGTTGCCTGTTGGCTGGCAGGGCGACGGATTCCGATCCTGGCTATCGAATTGCGTTGCGCCACACCGGACTTCTGCGATGACTATCAAGTGATGTTTTCCGAGAACCTGCGTTTCGACCGCCCCCGCACGCGGATGATTTTCTCCGCCGATTGCCTGGACTTGCCGATCAAGCGCAGCCCCGAGGAACTCAAGCGCTTCCTGGCGCATGCGCCGGCCAATATCCTGGTCAAATACCGCGACCCGCAAAGCCTGGCCAGCCGCATCAAACACGATTTGCGCCAGCTCCCGGCCGAACAGTGGCCGGAAACCGAAGCCCTGGCGCAACGCCTGTGCATGTCGGCGTCGACCTTGCGCCGGCGCCTGTCCGAAGAAGGGCAAACCTATCAAGGCCTCAAGGACGGCGTGCGCAAGGAACTGGCGATTGTCTGGCTGGCGGAGCCTTCGATCAGCTTCAGCGAGATCGCCACACGGCTCGGGTTCGCCGACGCCAGTTCGTTCTACAAGGCGTTTCGCAAGTGGTCGGGATCAAATCCGGGGCATTACCGCAGCCTGATACTTAATGAAGCGCAGTGAATTCAGCGACGCTGCAACCTGCTTAACGGCTGCCAGTCACCGGCCCTGGAAGATTGAGCGTGCCACTATCGACGAAACGCATGGTGTTGAACACCCCGCCCGAGAGTTTGCCGCGCAAGACGTAGGGCATGTTGTTCAGGGTTTTCATCTGGCTGATGCCGTAGGTCTGGCGGATCACTGAAAGCGCCGAAACGCTGACCGGCACCGTCACGACGGTGTCGGAGAAGCGCCCTATCGTGCCGCGCTCGTCGCTGACGCCGGAGGCGAATGGCTGGCCATTGATGTCCAGGTCCAACGCGACGCCGCTGTAGGTGAGTTCGCTGTCATTGGGATTTTGCACGCGGATTCTCACGGCAAAGCGTACTTCCATGCCTTCACCTTGCAGCGGCTCGACGCCCACCACGTTGATTTTCAATGGGTCGCGATTGGGTAGCGAAGAGCAGGCGCTCAGGCACAACAGGAGGGAAATCAGGACCGCGTGGACATAGCGCATGGGCGTGCTCTCGACTGAAAAAGGGCTGAACCGCCAGCGGCTCAGCCCTGAGCCTGTCTAGCGGGTTGACTGTGCGACCACCGTCGCCTTCGTGGGTTCATCCCTGGCAGTCATGTCGGGGTTCTGCATGACTTGAAGCACCGAGGCTTCCGGATCGAATTCGTCCTCTTCCAGCTCGATGAACTCCTCGGGCAGGAAGATATTAAGAACGATAGCGCACAGTGCGCCGACGGTGATGGGCGATTCGAAAATGTTGTGCAAGGCCTTGGGCAGTTCACGCAAGACTTCCGGCACGGCGGCAACCCCCAGGCCCATGCCGATGGAAATCGCCACGATCAGCATGTTGCGTCGATGCAGGCCAGCCTCGGCGAGAATCTTGATGCCGGCCACCGCGACGGTGCCGAACATCACCAGTTCCGCGCCACCAAGCACTGGCTTGGGCATCAGTTGCAGCACTGCGCCGATCATCGGGAACAGGCCCAGCACCACCAGCAAACCGGCAATGAAAAACGCCACGTAGCGGCTGGCCACGCCAGTGAGCTGGATCACCCCGTTGTTCTGGGCGAAGGTCACCATCGGCATGCTGTTGAACACCGCCGCCATGGCCGAGTTGAGACCATCGGCGAGCAGGCCCGACTTGATCCGACGGAGGTACAGCGGGCCTTTCACCGGTTGGCGCGAGATCATCGAGTTGGCCGTGAGGTCACCGGCGGCCTCCAGTGGCGAAACGAGAAAGATCACTGCCACCGGAATGAACGCCACCCAATCGAAGGCGAATCCGTACTTGAACGGCACCGGTACGCTCACCAGCGGAACGTCGGGCAGGCTAGTGAAATCTACCTGGCCCATGAACCAGGCGACGGCGTAGCCGAGGGTCAGGCCGATGACAATCGCGCCAAGGCGCAGAAACGGCACGTCCACCCGGTTCAACACCACGATGGTGCCCAGCACCAAGGCTGCCAGTGCCAAGTGACTCGCCGCACCGAGGTCCGGGGCGCCGAAACCGCCGGCGATGTCGGTCATGGCGACCTTGATCAGCGACAGGCCCAAGAGCGTGATGATCGTCCCGGTCACGACCGGGGTAATCAGCATGCGCAGTTTGCCGATGAACTGGCTCAACACCACTTCGATGAACGCGGCAAAAAAGCACACGCCGAAGATGGTCGAGAGAATCTCATCGGTGCCGCCACCCCGGGCCTTGACCATGAAGCCGGCACTGAGAATCACGCTGATAAAAGAGAAACTGGTGCCCTGTAGGCACAACAAGCCGGAACCCACCGGGCCGAAGCGTCGTGCCTGGACAAAGGTGCCCAGGCCGGAGACGAACAGCGCCATGCTGATCAGGTAGGGGATTTCGCTTTGCAGCCCCAGGGCGCTGCCCATGATCAGCGTCGGGGTGATGATGCCGACGAAACTCGCCAGCACGTGTTGCAGGGCCGCGAAGACGGTGGCGGTCAGATGCGGGCGATCATCGAGGCCGTAGATCAGGTCGCTGTGGCGCGGAGCAGGGGCTTTTTCGGAGGCGGTCATGGTGGTTTGCGTGCCGCAAGGCGGGCCATGTCAGAAAATGGAGGCGCAGGATGCCAGAACCGCCCGGCCGCGGCAAAACAACGTCCACCGCTTGCTTACAAGCGGGGGGCGAGCACCTCGCCAACGCTGCGACGCTTGGCGTGCAACTGGCTGGCCTGGATCAACTGTTCGAGGTCTTCAGGGGTGACGTCGTAGAACGCCTCCATGTCGGCCAGCGCCAGTTTC
The DNA here is from genome assembly GCF_049132105.1 of Pseudomonas sp. NFX15. Classification (NCBI taxonomy): domain Bacteria; kingdom Pseudomonadati; phylum Pseudomonadota; class Gammaproteobacteria; order Pseudomonadales; family Pseudomonadaceae; genus Pseudomonas; species Pseudomonas sp. NFX15. The sequence goes on along the minus strand of NZ_JAFMPV010000017.1, from coordinate 53,149 downwards.
AGGTCGTCGGCGGTGATGGCCTGGCGGTCGACCGGCGGGTGATCGGCCGGAATCATGGCCACCGGTTCGCTGGCGCCCTTGGGGTAGCGCACGCGGGTCACGTTGTTGTACGCCAGGGCGCACAGCAGCATGGTCGCGGCGGCGAGCATCACCGGTTCAATGGCCTGCCAACCCATGGCAATGGTTGCCGGATCGGCCAATACCAGGGTCAGGGCCAATGCCCCGGCCGGTGGGTGCAGGCAGCGCAGCCAGCACATCAACATCAACGCGATGCCCGCCGCCAGGCACGCACTGCCCAAGGTTCGGCCCAATACATGGGCCGCCAGCAACGCAATCAGGCCGGCACTCAAATAACCGCCCAGGATCGACCAGGGTTGGGCGAGCGCACCCGAAGACACGGCAAACAACAACACCGCCGACGCCCCGAGCGGGCCGATCAAGTGCTGCGCCACGTTGATGCCGAACACCAGGCTGCACAACCACACGCTGAGCAGTGTCCCCAGGGCCATGCCGATGGCGGCACGACTCCATTCAGTGGGACGGGTATTGATGGCAGCGGGCAACCAGCGAGCAAGCATTACGGAAAAACTCCGGCAGAAAAAATGAGGCAAAAAAAGGGCTTGGCTGGGAAACCCAGAAAGCCCTTGAAGGTGTTCCAACTGTTGGGGGAGGAACGCGGCACAGTGTGCAGCTCAATCAAGCTGCTGACAAATTCATATTAATGAGCTTTTAGTGCATTAATTTTGCTGCTGCGTTGTGCGTCGGCCGCTTATGAAGCACAACCAGCCGCCGACCGCAGCGAGTGCACTCAAGGCATAGAACATGGTCGGTGCCGGCGTGTGCATCAACAGGAAACCACTGATCACCGGGCTCAACGCACCCCCCAGCGCAGCCAGGTTTTGCGCGCCGTAATAACTGCCGCGCAGTTCCTCCGGGGCCAGGGTGTCGACGAAGAGGAACTCGGCGGGGTAAATGATCATTTCCCCGAGGGTGAAAACGAACATCGCGACGCACCAGCTCACCAGGCTATGGGCCAGGCTAAAACCGATCAAACCAAGAATGAAAAGGCCCGTGCCGGCCACAATCCACTGCCGCAAATGCTCGCGCTTGAGGAACCGCCCGACCTGGTACTGAAGGAGGATCACGCTGATAGCATTGCAGGCGAGCAGGGCGGCCATGACGTCCATGGTGTTTTTCGCATCGCTGGTTACCAGCAGGTATTGCGACAGGTAAAACGTGAAACGCCCGTGCACCACGGTGCTGAGCAGGCATCCGGCGGTGAACATAATCAGCGTGCGGTCGTTCTTCAGTGTAATCAGGGTCTTTAGGAAACTCTGCACCTGGCCAGTACGGGGAATATGGGCCGAGTCGCCGGGAATGCCAATCAGCAGGAACATGCTGAAAAAGGCAACGGCCGCCGCCACCAAAAAGGGAGCGCTTGTATAGGCCCCCGCGATCAACACACCGAGCATTGGCCCGACGGCATAGCCGATGTTGGTCAGGGTGTACGTCAGGGAAAACGCCTTTGCACGCTGGCCCACCGGAAGGTTGTCGCTGAGGATCGCTTTCGAGCCGATCAGGAACAGCGCCGACGCGGTTTCGCTGACGATCAGGGTCAGCGTGGTCAGGTACAGGTTTTGTGCAAACGTCAGCAAGACCAGGCCGATGGCACTGGATAGCATGGCGAGGATCAGCAGCCGACGCTTTTCGAAGCGGTCGATGATGTAGCCGCCATACAGGGATAGTAGGGTCGCGACGAACACCGCGATGCCCAGCAACAAACCAACGTCCTGTTGGTTGAGGCCGAGCTTGTCGCTGACGAACAGGGTGAGCAACGGGCTGGTGATGGCGCGGCTGACGACGATGGTCAGCGAGCAGATCAGCAGGCGGCGGATGAGGGGGGAGTAAGCGGCCACGGTAGAAGGAATGTCCTTATTCGATGGGTGACGTGGCCGCTACTGTAGCAGGTGATGCTGCTTGCGTTCTCCATGGGTCAGAGCGAATGCCCCTGCTTTTTCTTATCCTTTCCCATGAAGTGCTTCTTCGAGTTTCTTAGGGAATGCGATCAGGAAATAAACGGACATACCAATGAAGCAGATAATTGCCATTGCCTGGAAGATTGTCGGCTCAATATCTATGAAATAACTGATTGCTAATGAGATCCACATTGTGTGGAAGCCAGCACAAGCAATCAGGAATAACCGTATTCTGATGAAATAAATAAGTTTGTTCATTGTGTCATCCTGGTTGAAGTTAAAAACTCACCTGTTCATCATTTTCCATTGCTCATTCAGGTTGTCTATCGTCATTGCGTCCGAGCTTCTCTCCAACAGAAATGCAGGGGCGGATGAGTTTTTATACGCGCGGACATAGTCAGTTCTGAGGTGCCTGAACAAACGCCAAGAGTCAGGTTTTAAAACCATTCGTCCAGCGCCATATATAGATAGGCTCAGGTCGACAGCACCATACGCGATGTTTCCTGCGTGTTCGGAGCGATTAAGTGATTTGGCTAAACCTTGGTACCCTTTCCTCAGTGGCCCTTCTATATCATTCCGTTCTTCCAGTATGTTCCGACCGTTTTCATACAGATTGTTAGCCCCATGGAACATCATCGGTATACCGGCGGCAACGCAAAATATGCCGGCAGACACGTAGCAAATACCTCCCCCTGTTGCAATTTGTAGCGCCCCTGCGACGACTCCAATGCCCTTTTGAGCGACCGTCCAGGACTGGCTTAGCAAACTACTCTGCTCTTCCTTTATCTCTTTGAGGCCTTGCTCCGCACTTTTCTTGCCTCTGGCCACGTCATTGACGATATCTCTCGCGTAGTACGCAACTTCTCTGTTGAACTGCAAGCGCAATGTGCCGTCGCTAATGTGTCGGGCGGCGAGTGTGGAGGCTTGATTGGTCAAATTCCCCGCCGCCTTGCAAACAGCCCAATAGTCGCAGTTGCTTTGCACGTCGGTATCTTTTAATACGCTCATTCGTCATTTCCCCATGAGGCATATCCACTGGTGCTGGCCAAGTGGTGTCTCCAGGTGATTTCACGATAACGAATGGCCACGTGTTCTTGAGGTTCAACATCGTTTTGAATGACGACGTGTGGCATGTCCAGGGTCAAGTCGGCAATGATTCCGCCCTCAATTTCAACCGTGAAGAATTTTTCCTCAAAACCAGAGGTTGAGGTTCGATAGAAACTGATGGTGCAGCTGATTTCCTCTCGGTTTGAGAGGGCTTGGGCGAGCAAGGGGGAGGATTTGTCGACGTTTTTAGTAATGACGAGCGGGTTGTGGGTCGGGCGGCTGATGTTTCCAATGGTGGTCATGTTGTGGCTGTAGGACAGCACCATGATTTCATTGGCATGGGCGATTTGGCATTTGTTGCCAATGGATGCTTGAGTTGAACAGCCCGCCGATATCCGTCCCTGCATTTTGCCGGTGATGGTCATGTAGCCGTAATTGGCCATAGAAGTGCCACTCCTTGTGTTCGGAGTGGCACTCTACGAAAAGTGTTTCAGTGGGGATGTAGGGCGTTTCGGAGTATTCAGTAGGACGGAAATGATTTTGTGCCAGCGTGCTGCATCAAGGCAGGTAATGCAGCAACACAAAATCATTCTTGTCAAAGCGCCCGCTCAACACCGGTGGTAATGAACCAATAGCCGTGCCTTGCAAGGTCTTGTAGGCGTTCAGGTCCATCATTAGCCATGCCGGGCCCTTGAGGGTTTCAAGTTCCTGTGGCGAATCGGTGAACACAGGTTGCAGGCCCTGATTGATGTTGACCATGAACTTGATGGCCTTGGCATCCTTGCCCATCGCGTGCATCACCAGCGGGGCAGGGTCTTTTTGCACGAGTTCGAAGGCTTGGTGGCTGAAGGTCCGGGTGTCGTAGAGCTGTCGCTGGATGGGTTCGAACTTCAGGATATACACCGACCACAGTGCCAGGACCGCGCACAAGGCGAGAATCTGCGCGCGCCAACGGGACTGCTTGAGTGCGATCAGGGCGACCACTTGCAGCACGCCAAGGATGATGAACAGCGAAGTGAGGTGCGCCACGTCTTCGGGGAATCTGCGTTGAATCACCAGCAAGGTCGCGATCAGCAGCCCCGGCATCAGCAGCCACACGCCTTGCAGCAACACACGCAGCCAACGCAACAGTCTACCTTGCACGGCGTAGAACGGATAACCGGCAATGATCGCCGCCATGGGCAGCATCGGCAGCAGGTATCGGGCCTTTTTTGCTTGCGGGACGGAGAGTCCGACCATCACGATCAACCCGGCGGCGAGGCAGTACAGCGTCAGGCGCAATGCCGGGCCTTGCTGCTCTCGGCCAGATGCTGCGACCGCCACCAGCGCCAGCACTGCCAGTGGCCAGGCCAGTGCGTAGTTGCCCAGCGAACTGGTGAAGTAATACAAGACTTCGTTGGAGCCTTCGCTGCCGTCCATGCGTCCCATGAACTGCATGCGAATCACGTCTTGCAAGAAAGCCGGGCCGCCACTGACGTCCGCCAGCCACAACAACAGGCCGACGCACACCGCCAGCAGCACAGACGCCAGCACGCCGAAGACCAGCAACCGCCGCCATTGACGATTGACCAGGAAATAGCTGCACAGCATCCCCGTCGGAATGACCAGGCCGATCGGCCCACGGATCCAGAAGCCGAGCATCAGCAAGGCGAAGATCAGGCCCCAGCGGCGCGGCGCGGCAAAATGATCGGCGGTGTAGCCGAGGTAAAACACGCTGAACGCCACCGCCGCTAGCATCAGGTCGAGCGAGACGGCGCGGGTTTCAGTGATGAACGTGTTCGTCAGCAGCATCAAGGCGATGCTGAGCAATGCCCAGCGCGTGGAGTAGGGCGCCAGCAGGCGGTACATCAAGGTGACGATGACCGAAGCGGCGATGGCGCTCGGCAGCCACGCGGTCAGGCTGGAGACCTGACCGAACGGCAGCGACAGCAGCCAGATGAAGACCGTTGAAAGTCCCGAATAGTCTGCGTAGGGCTGGCCATAGGTCGTCGGAAAAAACGACGGCCCGTAGCGCAGCATCTCCTGGGCGAACAGCACGAAGCGCGAATCGAAACCGATGGCCGCTTGCTGGTACATCCCGGCGCAGAACAACAACAGCGCCAACAGGCCCAGCGCGAGGGACTGCTGGCGGATCTGAGGGATCATGGGATTCAGGCGACCACGGCTTCGGTTGACCATTGCTGGTAAGGAATCGGTAACTTGCGCGACTCGCCGCGGCCGATCGGGAAGTAGGTGAACCCGTTGCGTGCCAGGCGATCGGCGTCGTACAGGTTGCGGCCGTCGAAGATCACCGGCGCGTTGAGGCGTTGCTCGATCAGATCGAAGTCCGGCGCCTTGAACTGTTGCCATTCGGTGCAGATGATCAGCGCGTCGGCACCGGACAACACCGATTCCGGCGTACCCATGAGCATCAGTTTCGACTCATTGGGATACAGCTTCTGGGTTTCCTGCATGGCTTCCGGGTCGAACGCACGGACATTGGCGCCGGCGGCCCACAACGATTCGAGCAGCACGCGGCTCGGTGCATCGCGCATGTCGTCGGTGTTCGGTTTGAAGGCCAGGCCCCAGACCGCAAAGGTCTTGCCGCGCAAGTCGCCCTTGTAGAACGCATTGATGCGCTCGAACAGCTTGTGTTTCTGCCGCTCGTTGATCGCTTCCACCGCTTGCAGCAGGTCACTGGAGCAATGGGCTTCTTCGGCGCTGTGGATCAGGGCGCGCATGTCCTTGGGGAAACATGAGCCGCCGTAGCCGCAGCCGGGGTAGATGAAGTGGTAGCCGATGCGCGAATCCGCGCCGATGCCCAGGCGTACCGATTCGATGTCGGCACCCAGGTGTTCGGCCAGTTCGGCGATCTGGTTGATGAAGCTGATCTTGGTTGCCAGCATGCAGTTGGCGGCGTACTTGGTCAGCTCGGCGCTGCGCAGGTCCATGAACATGATGCGTTCATGGTTGCGGTTGAACGGCGAGTACAGGTCCCGCATCACGTCGCGCACTTCTTCGCGTTCGCAACCGACGACGATCCGATCCGGACGACGGCAATCGGCCACGGCCGAGCCTTCTTTCAAGAATTCCGGGTTGGAGACGATGTCGAACTGCAACGTGCGCCCGGCCTCGGCCAGGCATTTGTCCATGTGCGCGCGCAGGGCGTCTCCGGTGCCGACGGGCACGGTGGACTTCTCCACCAGGATCGCCGGTTTTTCGCGATGGCGAGCCACGGCTTCGCCCACCGACATGACGTAGCGCAGGTCTGCCGAGCCGTCTTCGCGGGACGGCGTGCCCACGGCGATGAACAGCACCTCACCGTGCTGGACGGCAAGTTTTTCATCACTGGAAAACTGCAAGCGCTTGGCATCGAGTCCTTCGCGCACCAGGCTGGCCAGCCCCGGCTCGAAGATGCTCACGTGACCCTGTTTAAGCAGTTCGACCTTTTTCTCGTCAACGTCCATGCAGACCACGTCATGGCCCACTTCCGCCAATACCGCTGCCTGCACCAGACCAACATAACCGCTACCAAACACACTGATTTTCATGAAGCACTCCTTAATTCGGGCGCACGAGCAGGTCGAGAATTGATGGTAATCACGCCGAGGATGACCAGTGCCACGCCAAGGCTTTTTGTAAGGCTGAACGCTTCGTTGAACAGCGGCAGGCTGGCGGCCAGCAGGTACACGAGCGCGTAGCTGATGCTCAGCAACGAGTAGGCCCGGCCCAGGGGCAGGTCGCGCAGGGCGGCGAGCCAGCAGAGCATCGACAGGGCGTAGGCGAAGATGGCCAGGAGCACCACGGCAACTGCCGTCAGGTCGATGTGCGCGCTGAGCAACTGATCTGGCTGAGGCAGGTGACTCATGCTCCAGCGCATGCCCAGTTGGGCGGCGCTGACCAGCAACACACTGCCCAGCGCGAAGCTAATACCGCGAGTCGGTTTCATGCGTGTTGCCCCAGCAGTGCTACGCCGCCGATCACCAGCGCCACGCCCAGCCAGTGACGGCGGTCGATGGTTTCATGGAACACGAAACGCGCCACCAGGGTGATCAGCACAAAATTCAGGCTGAGCATCGGATAGGCAATCCCGACTTCCAGGCGTTGCAGCACTAGCAGCCACACCAGCAGGCCCAGCCCCAAAGAGGCCAGGGCCAGCCACAGCCAGGGCGAGCGCAGTGTGTCGGCCCACCCGGACGGTTGGCCGCGCCAGCTCTCTACCGCATATTTCTGGGCGACCTGGCCCAGGCAGGTCAGCAGACAGGCCACCAGTAGCAATAGCAGGCTCATGGTGTCGCCTGAGGGATAATCAAAATCACCAGGTTGCCTTGTTCGTAACGCTTGCCTTCTTTTGGCAATTGATCAAGTTCGCGCAGCTCTTCATCACCCTTGACCCGCATCACCACACCCACCGAACCTTGCTGGCGGGCGTCGTGCATCCACTGTTGCACCTGGTCGGGGTCGACGCGCTGCTTAAGCGAATCAGGATAGGCAAGGCCATATTTCAGTTCGCCTATCGTGTTGAAAAAAGCCACTTCCGGGCGTTTCACCCGCCACGCCAACGCTGATGCAGCCCCGAGGTCGTTGCTCAACAACTTGGCGCTCTGGCCAAGTTCCTGGGCGTGATCGAGGATGAACTGGTCTGGTGTCTTGTTGGCAACAACGGAATTGGGCAGGCCAGCCGGCAGCAATGCGACGAGCAACAGGCTGCCAAACGCCGGGGCAGCCCAGCACTGCAACGGACGGAAAGCCTGCAGCAGGTTGGCCATGATCCAGCCGATCAGGCCAATGAACACCAGCACCAGGTTGTGCAGTTCATGATCGTAGATCGGCTTTTTCAGTTGCAGGTACACCAGCGCCAGCAAGGTCACCATACCCAGCACCAGGTTCAACAGGCCATTGAAACCCAGGACACGACCGCGCTCGAGCTTCAATTTGTCAGCCAGCGCATGACCGAGCAGCAAGGCGAGCGGCAGCAGGCACGGCAGAATGTAGGCCGGCAACTTGCCCTTGCTCAGGCTGAAGAAGAACAACGGCATCCACAGCCACAGCAGCAGGAACGCGATATTGGACTGACGGCGGGTCTGCCAGGCCTGCTTCAGCGCAGTCGGCAACAAGGCCACCCACGGCATGCTGAACCCCACCAGCAACGGCAGGTAGAACCACCATGGCGCATCGTGCTGGGCATCGTCCCCGGCAAAGCGGCGGATGTGTTCGTGCCAAAAGAAGAAGCGCCAGTAATCGGGTTCCTGGGCGTGTACGGCCAATGCCCATGGCAGGCTGACGACGATGGCGACCACAATCGCCACGGGGCCGTAGACCAGCAGGTCACGCCAGCGTTTTTGCCAGATGACCCACGGCAGGGCGACCAATACCGGCAACAGCCACGCCAGGAAACCCTTGGTCATGAAGCCCATGCCGCACGCCAGGCCCAGTACCGCCCAGGCAATCAGGCGCTGACCCCGGCTGACGCTGTCCAGCGCAAACCACAAGGCGACCAGACTTAGATTGACCCAGAAAGTGAATTGCGGATCGAGGTTGGCATAACCGGCCGAAGCGGCAATCACCGAGAAGCTCATGTAGAGCAAGGCGCAAGCGAAGCTCTTGCGCGGGTCGTTCCACATGCGGCGCGCGACGAGGTAGCACAGTAGCACGCTCAAAATCGTGCTCAGCGCCGAGGCAAAGCGCACCCCGAACAGGTTCTGCCCGAACAGCGCCTGGCCGATGGCAATCATCCAGTAGCCGGCCGCCGGTTTTTCGAAATAGCGCACGTCCATGAAATGCGGCGACACCCAGTTACCGCTCAGGAGCATGCCCTGGCTGATCTGTGCGTAGCGGGTTTCGTCAGGAATCCACAAGCCATGACTGCCCAACGGCAGCAGGTAGGCCAGCGCCATCAGCGCCAGCAACAACGGCAACGCCCAGCGTTTGCTCATGCGCCTTGCACTCCCAGCCAGCCTTCGCGGCCTTCGAGCGCACCGCGTACCACGCGGCCGACCGGCAAGCGGTCAGGGGCCTCGGGCAAGAGCTCGCCCAAGGGTTGAAACTGTATGTCCCGCTGTCGCGCATCGCTCAGCAGTTGACGGAAATCGTTGGCCATCAGAATCCCTTCTACCTCGGCATGGATCGTGTAGACATTGAGTTTTTCCGGGGTAAACCGGTCCAGGATGAACGTGTTGAAATCCTTGGCAGCGACGGTAGGCCCGACCACTTCGTCGAAGGTCGGCAGGTCCACCGGGATTTGCGGCGCTCCCAATTGCCCGTTGGCCAATCGGGGCTGGAACAGACTCTGGCCACGGCAGTCGCTGTTGTAGCGAAAACCGAAACCTTGCTTGGCCTCGATCACGCGTTCGTCGGCCCGCCAGCCGGCAACCGCCGAACAGTCGACTTTCTCCCCGAGTATGTCGCTGAGCGTGTCGACACCCTTGCGGATCTGCTCGATCAGTTGCGCCTCGCTCCAGGTTCCGGCGTTGGCTTGCCAGCCATGGTGATCCCAGGTGTGCAGGCCAACCTCATGCCCGGCATCCCGGGCCTGACGCATCAGGTGCCCCAGGTCGCGACCGATCAGTTTGCCCGGCCATGCGGTACCGGCCAGCAGGATGTCCCAGCCATACAGGCCGGCTGCGTTGGAGCGGAGCATTTTCCAGAGAAACTGTGGACGGATGAGGCGCCACAAGTGGCGCCCCATGTTGTCCGGCCCGACACTGAAGAAGAACGTCGCCTTGACCTGTGCTTCATCAAGGATTTCCAGTAACCGGGGCACCCCTTCACGGGTGCCTCGGTAGGTGTCGACATCAATCCGCAGTCCTGCTTGCATCAGCGCTTGTCCGCGATTTCGAGCATGGCTTCACGCAGGAAGAAGTCGAGGGTGTTGCCGATGGTTTCGCGCATTTCAACGGTCGGCGTCCAGTCCAGCAGGCGCTTGGCGTTGGCAATGCTTGGCTTGCGGTGTTCCACGTCCTGGTAACCGGCACCGTAGAACGCCTTGCTCTCGATGTCGCGGAAACCGGCGAACGGAGGGAAGTTGGCGCGCAGCGGGTGAGCTTCGAACTGACGCAGCAGTTCCTCGCCCAGCTGACGGATGCTGGCTTCGTTCTCTGGGTTGCCGATGTTGATGATCTGGCCGTTGCAGACATCGTTGTCGTTGTCGATGATGCGTGCCAGGGCTTCTACGCCGTCGGCGATGTCAGTGAAGCAACGCTTCTGCTCGCCACCGTCGAACAGGCGGATCGGCGTACCTTCCACCAGGTTCAGGATCAGCTGGGTGATGGCGCGGGAGCTGCCGATACGCGCCGAGTCCAGGCGGTCCAAACGCGGGCCCATCCAGTTGAATGGACGGAACAGGGTGAAGTTCAGGCCTTTGGCGCCGTAAGCCCAGATCACGCGGTCCAGCAGTTGCTTGGAAACCGAGTAGATCCAGCGTTGCTTGTTGATCGGGCCAACGATCAGGTTCGAGCTGTCTTCGTCGAAGTTCTTGTCCTGGCACATGCCATAGACTTCCGAGGTCGACGGGAAGATCACGCGCTTGTTGTACTTGACGCAGTAACGAACCAGTTTCAGGTTCTCTTCGAAGTCCAGTTCGAATACGCGCAGCGGGTTGCGGGTGTATTCGATTGGGGTGGCGATGGCCACCAGCGGCAGGACCACGTCGCACTTCTTGATGTGGTATTCGATCCACTCGGAGTGGATGCTGATGTCGCCTTCGACGAAGTGGAAGTTCGGGTGACTGCGCAGGCGCTCGATGGCGTCCGAACCGATGTCCAGGCCGTACACTTCGTAGCGGTCGTCACGCAGCAGGCGCTCGGACAAGTGGTTGCCGATGAAACCGTTGACACCGAGGATCAGCACGCGGGTACGGCGCGGGGCGCGACCGGATTCGGCACCGCGCAGTACGGAACCGTCTACCAGGCCCAGTTCGTTGGCCAGTTGCGGGCCGCTCAGGTATAGGCCGTTTTCGTTACGCTGGCCGGCGTTGATGATCAGCGAATCCTGACCGCAGGCGATGCGCAGCGGATCAACACTGATGACACGGCCAGGTGCCTGACCTTCATTGCCCTTGGCGACTTCGGCGCTCCAGACGATCAGCTTGTGCTCGCCCACGTCGCAGAAAGCGCCCGGGTATGGCTGGGTCACGGCGCGGACCAGGTTGAACAGTTCTTCGGCTGGCTTGGCCCAGACCAGTTTGCCATCGGCCGGTGTGCGACGGCCGAACACGGTGGCCTTGGCTTCGTCTTGCGGGGTTTCGCTGGTCTTGCCTTGCAGCAGCGCCGGCAGGGTGTCGCGCAGCAGTTCAGCGGCAGCGGTGCGCAATTTGCCGTGCAGGCTCAGGGCGGTGTCGCTGCGCTCAATCGCCACTTTCTGCTGGGCAACGATGGCGCCCGCGTCAGCACGCTTGACCATGCGGTGCAGGGTCACGCCGGTTTCGGTTTCGCCATTGACCAGCACCCAGTTGGCCGGTGCGCGACCACGGTAGCGTGGCAGCAGGGAGCCGTGCAGGTTGAACGCGCCTTTGCGCGCCGTGGCCAGCAGGGGTTCGCTCAGCAGGTTGCGGTAGTAGAACGAGAAGATGTACTCAGGGTCGAGCTTGGCGATGCGCTCGATCCACAATGGGTGGTTGGCGTCTTCCGGGGCATGCACGGCAATGCCGTGGCGGGCGCACAGTTGCGCGACGGAACCGTAGAACGCGTTCTCCTTCGGATCGTCGGCGTGGGTGAACACCGCCGCAATCTCAAAACCGGAGGCGAGCAGGGATTCGATGCCGGCGCAGCCAATATCGTGGTAGGCGAAGACAACAGCTTTTGCACTCATGAAGGAACCTGATCTGAAGAAGTGGAAGTAAGGCCGTCGACAGCAACAGCGCAAGCGGGGGAGGCGGGCTGGCTACGCAGCACCTTTTCAATGAAGAAGCGCGGACGTGCACGCACGTCGCTGTACATGCGGCCCAGGTATTCACCCAACAGGCCCATGCCGATGAATTGACCACCGGTAAAAACGAACAGCACGGCGAACAGCACGAAGGTGCCGTCCCCGGCCCAACCGGCGCCGAACACCAGGCGCAGCAGGATCAACGCCACGGCGAACAGCACGCCCAACGCCGCCATGCCGAAACCGACGATGCTCAGCAATCGCAGCGGTGTGGTGGTCATGCAGGTGACCAGGTCGAACATCAGGTTGACCAGGCGCATCGGGCTGTATTTGGAGTCGCCGTGTTCACGCTCGGCGTGCATCACGAGGATTTCCGTGGTGTGGCGGGCAAAACTGTTGGCCAGGATCGGAATGAACGTGCTGCGTTCGCGGCAAGCGAGCATGGCGTCGACGATGGTCCGTCGGTAGGCGCGCAGCATGCAGCCGTAGTCACTCATGGCCACGCCGGTGGAACGTTGCACGGCGAGGTTGATCAGTTTCGACGGCCAGCGGCGCAGGGCCGAGTCCTGGCGGTTATTGCGCACGGTCGCGACAACGTCATAGCCGAGTTCGGCTTGCTCGACCAGGCGCGGGATTTCTTCGGGCGGGTTTTGCAGGTCGGCATCGAGGGTAATGACGACATCGCCCTTGCATTGCTCGAAACCGGCCATGATCGCCGCGTGCTGGCCATAGTTGCGGTTGAGGATGACCGCCACCACCGGGCTGCCTTCACGGGAGGCGGCCTCTTCGAGAAGCTGTGCCGAATCGTCACGACTGCCGTCGTCGACCAGCACGATTTCGTAGGGGTGGTGCAATTGCTGGCAAGCCGCTTCGGTACGCCGCAGCAGCTCGGGCAGGCTTTCCTGTTCGTTGTAGACCGGGATGACGATCGACACGAAGTTGATTGGGTAAGGTCTCAAAGGCTTCTGTCCATACAGTTTTCGATGGCCCCGACGACGCGTTCGACATCATCGGTGGTCATGTCGGGGAACAACGGGATCGAACACAGCCGCGCCGAATTCCATTCGGTGTTGGGCAGGTACACGTTGGGGTAACGTTGTCGGTAGTAAGTGTGCAGGTGAGTGGCAATGAAGTGAATACCGGTGCCGACATTCTGTTCCTGCAGTGCTTTCATGAACGCTTCGCGATCCAGCCCGCACTGCTCGGCATCGATACGCAGGATGAACAGGTGCCAGGCGTGTTGTTGCGAATGGGCGGGAATGGCCAGCGGTTGCACCGGCAAGCCTTCCAGGCGTTGCAGGTAGGCCTGGGCCAGTTGCGTGCGCTTGGCGTTGATCTCGTCCAGGCGTTCCAGTTGCACCAGCGCGATGGCGGCGTTGATGTCGGCCAGGTTGTACTTGAAGCCGGGCTCGATCACTTGGGCTTGAGGTTTGCGGCCATGGGTCAGGCGGTCGTAGGCATCCACCCCCAGGCCGTGAAACTTGAGCATGCGCACCCGCGAGGCCAAGGCTTCATCGTCGCTGACGAACATCGCGCCTTCGGCGCAGGTCATGTTCTTGATCGCGTGGAACGAGAAGATCGCGGTGCCTTTGGAACCGACATGGCGACCCTTGTACAGCGTGCCGGCAGCGTGGGCGGCGTCTTCGATCACGGCAATGCCATGCTTGTCGGCCAACGCGTAGAGCGGATCAAGGTCGAATGCGGCACCGGCGTAGTGCACCGGGATGATGGCTTTGGTACGTGGCGTGATGGCCGCTTCGATCAGGGCGACGTCGGTCATCAGCGTGTCGCGGTCGACGTCGACGAATACCGGCGTGGCACCCAGCAGGGTGATCATGTTGGCGGTGGACACCCAGGTCTGCGACGGCGTGATGACTTCATCGCCAGGGCCGATGCCCAATGCCAGCAGGGTGATGTGCATGCCGCCGGTGGCCGAGGACAGTGCCACGGCATGTCGGCAGCCGACGTAGTTGGCGAAGTGTTCTTCCAGTGCCTGGTTCTTTGGCCCGGTAGTGATCCAGCCAGAGCGCAATACTTGCTCGACGGCAGCGATTTCTTCGTCGCCGATACTGGGACGAGAGAAAGGGAGAAACGCCTGACTCATGGGTACCTCGGGGGCTGATAACGTAAATAGCCTTTGAGGCTAAAAAAGGATCCAGAAATCAGCATAGACGCTAAATCAGAATCTGCATCAAATCAACTAGTTACCGGGTGGCGGCGAAAAAGCCTGGCGGTTGACTTTTGGCGTCATGGCCGGCAGGTTGGGGCTTCCATTCGGGTTACACCGACTTTATACAAGGTTATGCCCGTTTTTGTGAAAAGCGCATGAAAAAACGGTTGGGGAATCGTTTTATCTGAGGGCTATTAAGCCGCTGTTCAGACTTCCTCCGTTTATCGCGTTTTTTAGGAAAAGGCCTACAGAAGTATTGTCTTTTATTTGATCGTTATTTCACCTCTTAGTTGTTTCATAGAACTGTTTACATTCAAGGCCGTTTCGTTTGATTGACTTACCTGCAACTGATTCACGCCCATTACTCACCAATCCGCTGACTCTCTATCTGGCGCGTCTGGCGCCGTCCAGCCAGCTGACCATGCGTTATGTGCTGCAGGATGCCGCCGATCGCCTGGGGTTCGAAGACCAGGATATCGAGGAGATACCGTGGCACGACTTGCAGCCTGAAGACGTGATCGCCCTCGTGGCCACCTTGCGTTCGGACGGTTACGCGCCCAATACCTCGTCGCTCTATGTCAATGCCGTGCGTGGCGTGATGAACGAGGCGTGGCGCATGAGCCTGATCTCTCAGGAACATCTGTTGAAGCTGCGTTCGGTTAAGGGCATTGCCGGTACGCGGTTGTCCCAGGGGCGTAATCTCAGGCGCTCGCTGATTCAGGAGTTAATGGCGGTCTGCGCGGCCGATCCGCGGCCACAAGGCCTGCGGGACGCGGCGATCATCGGGATTTTGTACGGGTCGGGAATGCGCAAGTCGGAATCGGTGAACCTGGAATTGAATCAGGTCGACTTCACCGAGCGCAGCCTGCGAGTGACGGCCAAGGGCAACAAGCAGTTGATCAAGTACGCGCCGGCCTGGGCCTTCGCCAAACTTCAAGCCTGGCTGGAGCTGCGCCGCTCAATGCTCAAGGAGGGGGAGTCGGACGACCCGTTCCTGTTCAACCGCATCCGCCGTGGCAGCCACATCACCCGCGAGCGCATCACCAAGCATGCGATCTACTACATTGCCCGGCAGCGTGGCGCGCAGGTTGGGGTGAAAATCATGCCCCACGACTTCCGGCGTTCATTTATAACCCGGGTGATCGAAGAGCATGATTTGTCGATTGCGCAGAAACTCGCGCACCACAGCAACATCCAGACCACCGCGAACTATGATGTGCGCGATGACAACGAGCGGCGTCGCGCCGTGGACCGATTCGACCTTTGAGCGTTTACGCCTCGCTCAACACGTGGGCATGGCCAATGGTCGAGACCTGAACCGCGCTGCCGGCCGGTGGCGCATACATGCCTGAGCTGCGCACCAGCAGCGATCGGCCCGGTTGCTGGTGGTTCAATGCCTGCAACTCCACCGTCAGCGTACAGGTGTTGCCGCTGAAATCGCGGTCAGTGACCATGGCCCGGCAGCCACTGGCTTCCGGATCATCGGGGTGGACGCTGGCCAGTTGCAGCTGTTCGGGGCGCAGCATGATTTGAGCCGCGCTGTTGTTGCGGTGATTGTTGACCGGGATACGCCCCAGGTCGCAATGGGCCCAACCGGCCTCGATGCGCGCCGGCATGACCACGGCATCCCCCAGGAACAGCGCGGTCTGCTCGTCTTCGGGGTAGCGGTAGAGGTCCAGCGGATGGCCGGACTGGACCAGTCGGCCGTGACGCATCACCGCCAACTGATCGGCGAATGACAAGGCCTCACTCTGGTCATGGGTGACCAGGATGGTGGTGACGCCCGCGTCTTCCAGCAGCCGCGCCACCATTTTGCGCATCGCGGCGCGCAACCCGGTATCGAGCGCCGAGAACGGCTCGTCCAGCAGCATCAGTCGTGGTTGTTGCGCCAACGCCCGAGCCAGGGCCACGCGCTGTTGCTGACCACCGGAGAGTTCATGGGGCCAGCGCTCGGCCATCGTCGCGTCCAGCGCCACGCTGTCCATCAATTCAGCGACGCGTTGCTGTTTTTCGGTGCCCTTGGTCGACAAGCCAAAGCCGATGTTCGCCGCCACGGTCATGTGCGGGAACAGGGCGCCGTCCTGAGGCACATAGCCGATCAGGCGTTGGTGCGCCGGCACTTCGTGGGTGCCGTCGACCAGGGTCTGGCCATTGAGCGTCAGGCGCCCGGAGTCGGGGAATTCGAAGCCGGCGATCATCCGCAGCAACGTGGTCTTGCCCGAGCCGGAAGGGCCGACGATGACCGTGCGACTGCCGCTCGGTACCGACAGGCTGACATTGTCCAGGGCGCGATGGGCGCCGTAGGATTTGTAGAGGGCGTTCAGTTCAAGAGTGTTCATCGGCCAGCCGTTTTTTTCGATTGGTGATAAAGAAGTCCGGTCAGCGGCAGCGACAGCACAACCATCAGTAAGGCGTAGGGCGCCGCAGCGGCGTAATCGATTTCGCTGGTCAGCGCCCAGAATCCGGTCGCCAGCGTGCGCGTGCCGTTCGGCGCCAGCAGCAGGGTCGCGGTCAGTTCGTTGGTGATCGCCAGGAACACCAGCGCCGCACCGGCGGCGGCCCCCGGCGCGGCCAGGCGCAAGGTAATCAGCCACAGGGCCCGGGCGGGCGAACGGCCAAGGCTGCGGGCGATGTTTTCCAGCTCCACCGGGGCCTGGGCGATACCGGCGCGCAGGCTGACGAGGGCGCGCGGCAGGAACATCAGCAGGTAGGCCAGCAACACGGTGAAGGTGGTCTGGTAGATCGGCCGGGCGAAATGGATAGTGACGGTCACCAGGGCCAGCGCCACGATGATGCCCGGCAGGGAACTGGTGATGTAGTTGCAGCTTTCCAGTACCCGCTGCATGCGGCCGGGGTAACGGATCGACAGCCAGGCAATCGGGATCGCCGCGCAGGTGGTCAGTGCCGCGCCGGCGACACCGAGCAATAGGGTTTGCTCCAGGGCGGGCAGCAATTCGGCCATGTCCCAGACGTCCACGCCGCCGGCGATCAGCCATTTGCCCAGGGTGATCAGCGGAACACCGAGGGCCAGGGCGCAGGTCAGGATTTGCAGGGCCAGCGATAGCAGCGTTGCCGGGGTTTTCAGGACGACGAGGCGTTGCTCACGGGCACTCCCCGAACCGACGCGAGCGTAGCGCGCGGACCCCCGGGCAGCGGATTCGGCCGTCAACATCGCCAGGCAACACAGCGCCAGCACACTGGCCAGCATGTGCGCCGCCGCACCGTTGAAGGTCGATTTGAACTGGTCAAAGATCGCGGTGGTGAAGGTGTCGAAGCGAATCATCGCGTACAACCCGTATTCGGCCAGCAGGTGCAGGCCGACGAGCAGGGCGCCACCGCAAATCGCCAGTCGCAACTGCGGCAGGACCACGCGGAAAAAAACTTTCCAAGGCTTGAGCCCCATGGACTCGGCGACGTCTTCAATGGCCGGGTCGAGCCGGCGCAAGGTCGCCGCTACCGGCAAATACAGGAATGGGAAGTAAGCGATGACCGAGACCAGGACACCGGCAAACAGCCCGTGAATCGGCGGCACCAGGCTGACCCAGGCGTAGCTGTGAACGAACGCGGGTACCGCCAGCGGAGCAGTGGCCAGCAACGACCACCAGCGCCGTCCCGGCAAGTTCGTGCGTTCGGTGAGCCACGCCAGCGTCACCCCCAGCGCAACGCACAAGGGAATCGTCAGCAGCACCAGCAACACGGTGTTGACCAGCAGTTCACCGACCCGGGGGCGGAATACCAGTGTCACAACGGTTGACCAGCCTGTCTGCAGGGACACGGCAATAACGTAGGCAATCGGTACCAATGCCAGTAACGAAACCAGCACCGACAAACCGATCACCCATACACCGCCACGCCCGGCAAAGACTCCGCGGGAACGTCGACGCAAATACGCGGGTGTCGCCTCAGCGACCCCCGCAGGCAGGGTTTCAGGCATCAATTTAAAGCAGTCCGGCCTGTGTCATCAGCTCTACGGCTTTTTTGCTGTCGAGTTTGGAAGCATCGACAGTCGGCGCATCGAGTTGATTCAGAGGCACCAGTTTAGGGTTGGATTCAGCGCCTTTGCCCACCGCGTACTCAAACGACTTGCCGTCCTTCAGCACGGTCTGGCCGTCCTTGCCGGTAATGTATTTGAGGAACGCCTGGGCTTGGTCTTTGTGCTTGCTGGAGGCGAGGACGCCGCCGCCGGAGATGCTAACAAAAGCGCCCGGGTCTTTGTGCTTGAAATAGTGCAGGGTGGTGTTTTTGCTGTTTTCGCCGGTCTTGGACTGATCGACCAGGCTGTAGTAGTGGTAGATCACGCCGCTTTCGATCTGCCCGGCGTTCACCGCTTTTAGCACCGCGCTGTTACCACGATAGTTGGAATAGTTGGTTTTCATCGCTTTCAACCATTCCAGCGTGGCGGCTTCACCCTTTTGCTGGAGGATGGCAGCAACGATGGCCTGGAAGTCGGCACCGCCTGGGGAGGCGGCCCAACGACCTTTCCAGCTAGGGTTGGCCAGGTCCATGATCGACTTCGGCAGATTGGCTTCCGACAGTTTGCTTGGGTTGTACACAAACACTGTGGAGCGGGCGGCGATGCCGACCCATTTACCGTGGGCCGGGCGATACGCGGAGTCGACTTGCTCCAGGGTGGTCTTGTCGACAGGTGCAAAAAGCCCGGCATTGTCGACCAGCACCATGGCCGGGGAGTTCTCGGTCAGGAACACGTCTGCCGGGGAGGCCGCGCCTTCCTGCACGATCTGGTTGCCCATCTCGGTGTCATCGCCGTTGCGCAAGGTGACCGGGATGCCCGTTTCCTGGGTGAAGCCCTCGACCCAGGCCTTGGTCAAGCCTTCGTGTTGCGCGTTGTACACCACGATGCCGACGGAATCAGCTGCATAGACCTGGCCGGCGCTCAGCAGCGCGGTGGCCAGCAGGGCTTTTTTCAAGAACGAAGGGATGTTGGGGATCATTCTGCGGGCTGCTCCTGGTGCATTTTTTTGAAAGTCATGCGCAATGAAACGCTTGTAAACCAATGCGAATCATTTGCATGTTTTGAAATTGCAGGGAATGTAGAGATGCAAATGAGAAAATAACGTCAAAAAAACCGTTAATACATGTCATTGTCATTCAGATTAGCAGCAGTGTGCCAGCGGTGATTGCAAACACCGAAGCAGAAATGAAAAAACCCGAGAGGCCGCAACTGCCTTTCGGGTTTTTTGCACTGTGATTATCAGGGGCGGGTTTGCGGGAAAATAAAGACCTGCAGGTTGCCACGCTGATAGTGTTTACCGTCGGTGGGCAGTGCTTCGACTTCCTGAATTTCAGCGACGCTATTGACCCTCATTACAACGCCGACCGCGCCCTTTTTACGCGCTTCGATCATCCATTGGCCGACGTCATGCTGGGTCACCCTGCGTGACGCCGCTGCGGGATCCGAGAGGCCGTATTTCAGCTCGCCGACCACATCGTAAAGCGCGACTTCCGGTCGCTTGGTCAACCAGGACAGGGCCGAGGCGGCTCCCAGATCGTTGCTCAGCAGCGTGGTGGTCTGGTTCAGACTGTCCAGGTGCTCGGAGATAAACCGGTCGGGCATCTTGCTGTCGACGATTTGGCTCGGCATGGCGGCGGGCAGCAGGGCCACCAATAACCAGATGCCGAGGGCCGGCATCGACCAAAGGGTCAACGGCCGCAGGATTTGCAAGGCGTTGGCGATGATCCAGCCCAGCAGCACGATGAACGCCAGGGACAGGCTGAGCATCTCGGTGTTTTCGAACACCTCTTTGCGCAACTGCAGGTACAGCAAGGCAATCAGCGCTGCAGTGGCAATCACCACGTTGAGGCAACCGTTAATACGCAGGATGCGTCCTTTGGACTGGTCCAGCAGGTGGGTCACCGCATGCCCCATCAGCAGTGCCAACGGCAACAGGCACGGCATGATGTAGGTCGGCAGCTTGCCACTGCTCAGACTGAAGATTGCCAAGGGCAACAGCATCCATAGCAGCAGAAACGCGCTGACCGGCTGGCGCTTGTTGTGCCAGGCCTGGATGAATGTGGTCGGCAACAATGCAGACCACGGCAGCACCGACACCACCAGCATCGGCAGGTAGAACCACCACGGGCGGGCGTGTTGCGCATTGTCGGCGGCGAAGCGGCGGACGTGCTCGTTCCAGAAGAAGAAATTCCAGAAATCTGGTTCCTGATGGTGGATGGCCAACGCCCAGGGCAAGCAGGCCGCCGCCGCGACCACAACGGCCAGTGGCCCGTATCGCAACAGTTCGCCGACGCGACGTTGCCAGACCATATAGGGCAGGGCGATCACGGCCGGCAGTAACCACGCCAGAAAACCCTTGGTCATGAAGCCCATGCCGCACGCGACGCCGAGCATCACCCACGCACCTAGCCTTGCACGCGAGGTACGGCTGTCGATGGCAAACCACAGGGACACCAGGCTCAGGTTGACCCAAAGGGTAAACTGCGGATCGAGGTTGGCGTAACCGGCCTGGCCGGCAATCAGCCCGAAGCTCATGTACAGCAGTGCGCAGGCAAAGCTTTTGCGCGGATCACCCCAGAATCGACGGGCAATCAAGTAGGCCAGCCACACACTGAGCCCGGTACTCACCGCCGACGCAATGCGCACGCCAAACAGATTGTCACCGAATACGGCTTGGCCGATGGCGATCATCCAGTAACCGGCAATCGGTTTTTCGAAGTAACGCAAGCCCATGAAGTGCGGCGAAATCCAGTTGCCACCTAGAAGCATTTCCTGGCTGACCTGGGCATAGCGGGTTTCATCGGGAATCCACAACCCGTGGCTGATCAGCGGCAGCAGGTAGAACGCAAAGAACGCCAGGACCAAGGCGAACAGCATCCAGCGTTCCTGATTAGAAGAGGACGGCGCCGACAGGTGAGAAGAATGGCCGGAAACCTGCGGCAATGATTGATTTGATGTCATGACTCGACCTTGGTGCTGAGTTGTCTGGTTTAAAACAGTGGGCAACTAGCAAGAGAGAAAGTCGGGATGATAGTGAGCCGCGAGAAGTGCACGAACACTTCTCGCTGTTCCGTTCAGGCTTCATTCAGTCCGCTTTGAAATAGTTTGTTGCCAAAGTTTTCCGTGCGTAATGACTCAGTTTTTTTCTTGCAGAAGGGTGTTCCAGTCCCCGGCATTCACTATGCCCAGAACTTGCAGTTGGCCAGTGCCATCAATGCGCACGAACAACGAGCTGCCGTATTCGGCGTCTTTTGCCGCATGCTTGAGGCCGGTCTGCTTTTCAAAATCGGAGATGCAACCGCTGTGAGTAACCAGAACCAGGTTGCGGTGGGCGACCTTGTGGGCAACAACGTCATTGCGCAGGGTGGTGCCACAGGTTGCCAGCCACTCTTGGGTCCGTGGGTCGCTGTTGAACATGTAGTGCGCGGTCTGCACCGTGCGCGTAACCGGGCTGGTCAGGATGTCGGTTTGCGACAAGCCCAGGCGCGTCAGGCCCTGGCCGACACCGGCCGCCGCTTCACTGCCGACCTTGGTGATGCCGTCAGCCGGGCCCAGGCAAGGGTTGCTCGAACGGTCGCAGCGCTCGGTATGACGCACCAACACCGCGATTTCGCCGGCACTCCACTGTTGCAGCAACTGGGTGCGGGCCTTAGCGCCCTCGTGGGCCAGGTTGGTCGGGGATTTTGGCCACAGGACGAAGCCCGTGCCCAGCAGGGCGACGGTCAGTGCGCCAATGGCAACGACTGATTTCGAAAGGCGCGAAGACGGTTTACGCGAGACGGAATTGACCAAGTTTGTCCACCAATGGAAGCGCCAGGGAAAGTGCCGTTAAACACAACGTCAAACAGCACAAAATTTCGCCGAGACTAAGTTGAGCGAAGTAATTGGTGCACAGGCTAATTCCGGGCAAGTGTCGGAGCGGTGAAAGGAATGTGAAAAAATTGCAGCGCAGGGTTGGGCAGATAATTAGCGGCTTACTGGGAATTGTTATCTTTTGCTGTTACTCGGGAAAGCAACAAGGGGCAGTAGGGATTTGTACCAGATGTAACGACGCACTTGTCGCCGTTACATCCGCAGGAGGAGAAACGACCTCAGGGCGAAGGACAGGTCGCTTGGGGACGGGTGGCCGCCTGGCTGATCAGTGCGGCCAGGCGCTTGATGTTGTTTTGCTGGGCCAGCACCAGTTCATCGATGCTCGGGCCTGACGGCGTTTGCAGGGTGCTGCGGCAAACCACTCGTGCCGTGTCGCCGGCACTGGCACTGCGCAGGCGCCACTTCACATCCATCAACGCGTATTGACCGGGAACCGAGTCAAAACGCTGCACATCGACCCGCACCGAATGCTTGCCTTGTGCCGGGGTGTTGCTCAACTGATCGGCCAGTGCGCTGCGAAACTCATCGACCAGGGTGGCGGCCCACCACTGGGTTTCCAGGATTGCCAGGCCACTGTTGCCCTGGCGAATGACGATTTGCGCACGATCGACTTGGGGCGGCACGCTGACCGTTTCGATCTGGATCACCCCGGTGGTGGTTTTTGAGTGATCGCCCACCTGCGTCGGGGTCAGGGTGTGGAATTGAATCGGATCACTGCGGCAAGCGGCGAGCAGCAACATCGCAGTAACCAGTGTCAACTTCAGCGGTAAAGCCATGGGTATTGCTCCTGTGCTCAATTGCGCGGTGGCCCTTGCAGGTCAGCGGGTGCGGCATTGTTCGGACGGCCGCGAATCAGCGATTCCGGATGCCGTCCCAGGTAATCCGAAAGATCACGCAAGGATCTCGACGTACGTCCCAGCTCTTCCAGGGTCTGCGACAATTTTTCCCGTTGTGGCGAGTCCTCGGCCAGGGTCGAACTGGCTGATTTGAGCGTTGTGTTAGCGGTGTCCAGCGTCTTGCTGAGGTCCGCCATGGTCGATTGCGCGCCAGGCAGGATCTTGCCGTTGAACTGCATCATGCCTTTGCGCAGTTCGACGAGATTACCGTCAAGATTGCCGGCGATTCGTTCGATAGGCAGTTTGTTGATCTTGTCGACCATCGATTCCAGTTTTTCCTGCAGTTGCTCCAGGCTACCCGGTATGGTCGGGATCACGACAGGGCGAGCGTTTGCATCGAACGCGACTTTTTCGGCCTTGGGATAGAAATCCAGGGCGATGTACAACTGGCCGGTGAGGAAGTTGCCGGTACGGGCCTGGGCACGCAGGCCGTTCTCGATGAAAGTGCCGATCAGCCGCACGCTACCGGCTTCGTCATTGGGGTCATGATTGAGTGCCTTGATCATTTTCAGGTGAGCCTGGCCCAGGCGTTGCGGGTAGATCACGATGCCGACGTTGACCGGGAAGGAACGTTTTTTCTCGTCGTAATCCAGATTTACCGAGACCACCTTGCCGATTTCCACGCCGAGGAACTCGACTGGCGCATCGACCTTCAACCCGCGCAGTGCCTGGTCGAAGCGCATGGCCAGGTATTGCGGCTTGCCGTTGGGCGGGGCGAGGGCGGTTTGCGGGTCGTCGAACAGTTCGTAGGCATACTCGGCGGCAGCCGGTTTGTCGTTGGGGCTGTAATCCGGCGCGCGGAAGGCAATACCGCCCACCAGCAGTGAAGACAAGGATTCAGTCTTGACCGCGAACCCGTTGGCGCCGACGTTCACGTCAATGCCGCTGGCATTCCAGAACCGGGTGTTTTCGGTGACGTACTTGTCGTTGGGTGCATGAATGAACAACTCGATGTTCACGCCCTTGCCATCGGGGTCCAGGGCGTAGGCCACCACTTGGCCGACCGGGATCTTGCGGTAGTAAACCGGAGAACCGATGTCCAGCGACCCCAGGTCCTGGGTAAACAGGGTAAAACGCTTGCCCGGCTCGCCATAAGTGATGGGCGGTGGGTTTTCCAGCCCCTTGAAGTGTTTCGCCCGGCCATTCGCCTGGCCGATATCGGCGCCGATGTAGTCGCCCGACAGCAAGGTATCGATGCCTGACACGCCGCCGGCGCCAATGCGCGGGCGCACCACCCAGAACTGCGAATCTTCACGGGTGAAGCTTTCCGCCTGCTTGGCGAGCTTGATGGTGGCATTGACGCTCTTCTGGTCATCGGCCAGTTCCACGTCGGAGACATGACCGATCACCACATTGCGGTACTTGACCTCGGTCTTGTTCGCCGTTAGGCCGTCGCCGGTCTTGAACGTGATAACGATGACCGGGCCTTGCTGCAAAATGCTGTGTACCACCAGCGAAATACCCACCAGCACCGCGACGATCGGAACAATCCAGACCAGCGAAACGCTGAAGCGGCGGGTCTTGATCGGCGCCTGCCCGGGGGCTTGCGGCCCGTCAGTGGCTTGTGACTTCATCCGTGACCTCCTCATTGTGTGGATTTTCCCGCTCTTTATCCCAGATCAAGCGTGGATCGAAACTCATGGCCGCCAGCATGGTAAACACCACCACCAGGCCAAAAAACAGAATGCCCGGCCGCGGTTCGATGTCGGCCAGGGCCTGGAATTTCACCAGCGAGGCCACCAGGGCGACCACGATCACATCGAGCATCGACCAGTAGCCGATGACTTCTACGAATCGATACAGCGTCGAGCGTTCCTTGCGCGCCCACTCGCTGTCGCGTTGCACAGTGACCAGCAGCAAGGTGATGGCGACGAACTTGATGCCCGGCACCGCGATACTGGCGATGAAAATGATCAGGGCGATGTCCCAGGCCCCGGCTTCCCAGAATTCCAGCACACCGCTCATGATCGTGCTGTCGGCGCCATTGCCGACCATCTGTGTGTTCATCACCGGTAACAGGTTGGCCGGGATGTAGAACACCAGCGCCGCAAGCATGTACGCCCAGGTGCGCGTCAGCGAATTGCTTTTGCGCCGATGCAGCGCTGCACCGCAACGCTCGCATTCGTGCGGATCGCCCGTCGTGTCACAGGCCAGCCCGCAGGTGTGGCACAGGCACAGGTTGAGCTCGTCGGCGTACGGAGGCGAACTCATAGACTGTCCCAGAGTTCGCGGATATCGCGCCCGGCGATGCGGATCATCATCAGGCTCAGCGCCGCCAGGGCGAACAAGCCAATGCCGGGCAGCACATCGAGCAGGCCGGCGAGCTTGATCACCGCGACCATCGCCCCCAAAAGGCAGACTTCGAGCATGCTCCAGGGACGCAAAGCTTCCAGCCAGCGCATGCAGAGTTTGAAGCCGGGCGAGCGTTGATGCCCAAGGGCAAACCCCAGCACCCAGATCAACAGCATCAATTGAAAGATCGGCGCGATGATCATCGCGATGGCTGCCACCATGGCAATGAACGTGATCGGCCCCATGCTCAGGGCGAGCACGGAGTCCCAAAGCGTTGCGCTGTTTTTGACGCCATTGAAGCTGATGCTCATCACCGGATAGAAATTGGTGAATATCCAGAGCATCAGCGCCGTGAAGGTCAACGCCAGACGTTGTTCCACGGTGAGGCCGTTATAGCGCTGAAGCACACCGCCGCAGCGTGTGCACAGGGTTTTCTGATGTTTGGCGAGCGATACTTTTTCATACACGCTGTCGCAGTGCTCGCAGATGATCAGCTGATCGGTAGTTGCCATGGGCCAAGCTCAACAGGAGGCAGGAAATTCAGAGCACCCCCTCAATATAGAAGTGACTCGCGATTGAGCAAATCGAAAGTCGAAACAATGGGATAAAAGCAGCGCTAGCACTTTATGGCGGGCATTTTGCGTTCAGGCGCGCATATTGTGGCGAGGGGGCTTGCCCCCGTTGGGGCGCGTAGCGGCCCCCCAAGCGATCCTTCAGGCGCCGGATTTGCGACTGCTGCGCAGCCGAACGGGGGCAAGCACCCTTGCCACAGGGGTTGCAGGGTTTAGCTGAGCACGTCGCGCATCCGATACCAGAACATACCCAGGGCCAGCAGCGGTGAGCGCAAGGCGCGCCCGCCCGGGAAGGTCATGTGTGGCACGGCGCTGAACACGTCGAAGCCTCTGCTGTGGCCGACATGGATCGCTTCGCCCAGCAATTTCGCGCACCAGTGGGTCACGTTCAGGCCATGGCCGGAATAGCCCTGGGCATAGAACACGTTCGGGTGCTGGCTCAGGCGTCCGACCTGCGGGAAGCGGTTGGCCGAGATGCCGATCTTGCCGCCCCACTGGAAGTCGATGCGCACATCGGCCAATTGCGGGAACACTTTGAGCATTTGCGGACGCATATAGGCGCTGATGTCCGCAGGATCGCGTCCGGAGTAATGGCACGCGCCGCCGAACAGCAGCCGCCGATCCGCCGAGAGCCGGTAGTAATCCAGGCCGACCTTCTGGTCGCACAGCGCGAGGTTGTGCGGGATCAGCTTGGCGGCGGCCTCTGGCGACAGGGGCTCGGTGGCGATGATGTAGCTGCCGGCCGGCAGCACCTTGCCGCTGAGCTTCGGTTCGAGCTCTTCCAGGTGCGCATTGCAGGCCAACACCAGCGTGCCTGCGCGTACCGTGCCACCGGCGCAACGGACCTGCACCGTGCTGCCGTGAATCAATTCCAGTACCGGGCTCTGCTCGAAAATCTGCACCCCCAGCGACTCGGCCACTTGCGCTTCGCCCAGCGCCAGGTTCAGTGGATGCAAGTGCCCAGAGCCCATGTCCACCAGGCCACCGGCATACACCCCGGAGTTGACCACTTGCTCACGGATCTGCTCCGGTGCGACCAGTCGGGTTTCAAAGGCGTAGCCGGTTTCGTTCAGTTCGGCCTGCTCGGCCTTGAATGCCTTGAACTGGGCCGGCGTGTTGGCCAGTTCGCAAAAGCCCCAGCTCAGATCGCAATCGATGCCGTGTTCACGGATACGATTGGCCACCACTTGCACCGACTCGGTCCCGGCGTGCTCCAGGTATTGCACGCCATCGGTGCCGATGTGCTTGGCGAAACCGCTGACGTCATGGCCAATGCCACGAATCAACTGGCCGCCGTTGCGCCCGCTGGCGCCCCAACCAATGCGCCGGGCCTCCAGCAGGATCACCGACAGACCGCGTTGGGCCAGTTCGATGGCGGTGTTGATGCCGGTGAAACCCGCGCCGACCACGCAGACATCGGCCGTCAGGTCCGAGGCCAGCGCGGGGCGCTGCCTCAGTCCCTTGGCGGACGCCGCGTAGTAGGACAGGGTGTGTTCCTTGGTGTACTGATTCATTTGTTGGACTTCACTTTGCTCCACGAACGGGTCATCAGGCGCATGATCGACTGCGGCGGCGTGGTGGAGATGTAGAGTTTGTCGAGGACTGCCTGGGACGGGTACACCTCGGGGTTGCTGACCAGTTCAGGGTCCATGTACTGCTTGGCGGCCGGGTTCGGGTTGGCGTAACCGACCGAGGCGCTGACCTTGGCAATCACTTGCGGGTCCATCAGGTAATTGATGAAGGCATGCGCTTCTTTCGGGTTGCTCGCGTCAGCCGGGATGGCCAGCAGGTCGAACCACAGGTTGCTGCCTTCTTTCGGAATGGCGTAGGCAATGTTCACGCCGTTCTTGGCTTCCTTGGCGCGGTTGGCGGCCTGGAACACGTCACCCGAATAACCGAATGCCACGCAGATATCGCCGTTGGCCAGGTCCGACACGTACTTGGAGGAGTGGAAGTAGGTGATGTAAGGACGAATCTGGAGCAGCTTGGCCTCGGCCTTCTTGAAGTCCTCGGGGTTTTCGCTGCGCGGGTCCATGCCCATGTAGTTGAGCACTGCCGGGAACACTTCGTCCGCCGAGTCCATCATCGACACGCCGCAGGCGCTGAGTTTCTTGATGTTCTCCGGTTCGAACAGCACGGCCCAGGAATCGATATGGTCGATGCCCAGCACAGCCTTGACCTTGTCGACGTTATAGCCGATGCCGTTGGTGCCCCACAGGTACGGCACCGAATGCGAGTTGCCCGGATCGTTTTTCTCCAGCAGCGTCAGCAGTTTCGGGTCAAGGTTCTTGAAGTTCGGCAGTTGCTCGCGATCAAGCTTGAGGAATGCGCCGGCCTTTACCTGACGGGCGAGGAAGTGGTTGGACGGCACCACCACGTCGTAGCCAGTGCGGCCGGCGAGGAGCTTGCCTTCCAGGGTTTCATTGGAATCGAATACGTCGTAGATCACCTTGATCCCGGTCTTGGCCTGGAAGTCGGCGAGGGTGGTTTGGCCGATATAGTCGGTCCAGTTATAGACGCTGACCTGTGGCTGAGCGTGGACACCGGCGCTGAACACGGCCGCCAACGCGACCGGAACCATGGATTTCAAAAGACGCATGTCGATACCTTTTAGAGTTATTGGATTCTTCAGGTGATGTTTGGGTGTTCTGGCGGCCGTCTTCGCGAGCAGGCTCGCTCCTACATTTGGAGTGCATTTCCCCTGTAGGAGCGAGCCTGCTCGCGATGAGGTCGTTACGGACAGCGACGATCTCAGACGCTAAGCATCAGGAACTCACGCTCCCAGGAGCTGATCACGCGCTTGAAGTTCTCGTGCTCGGCACGCTTGACCGCGACGTAGCCGCGCACGAACTTGCTGCCCAGGTAACGGCTGATGGTGTCGCACTCTTCCATCTGGGTCAGGGCGTCTTCGATGGTGATCGGCAGGCGCAGGTTGCGGCGCTCGTAGGCGCGGCCCTGTACGGCGGCGCTCGGCTCGATGCGCTCGACCATGCCCAGGTAACCGCACAACAGGCTGGCGGCGATGGCCAGGTACGGGTTGGCGTCGGCGCCCGGCAAGCGGTTTTCCACGCGCATCGCATCCGGGCTGGAGGTCGGTACACGCAGGCCCACGGTGCGGTTTTCTTCGCCCCATTCGACGTTCACCGGAGCCGAGGTGTCCGGCAGGAATCGGCGGAACGAGTTGACGTTGGGCGCGAACATCGGCAGCACTTTCGGGATGTACTTCTGCAGGCCGCCAATGTGGTGCAGGAACAGCTCGCTCATGTTGCCATTGGCATCGGCGAAGATCGGCTGGCCAGTGGCGATGTCCACCACGCTCTGGTGAATGTGCATGGCGCTGCCCGGTTCATCGCCGACCGGCTTGGCCATGAAGGTCGCCGCCACGTTGTGCTTGAGCGCCGCCTCACGCATGGTGCGTTTGAACACGGTGATCTGGTCCGCCAGGTCCAGTGCGTTGCCATGACGGAAGTTGATTTCCATCTGCGCCGGACCGTCTTCGTGGATCAGCGTGTCGAGGTCCAGGCCTTGCAGTTCGCACCAGTCGTAGACGTCTTCGAACAGCGGGTCGAATTCGTTGGCCGCGTCGATGGAGAACGACTGGCGACCGCTTTCGGCGCGGCCCGAACGGCCCATCGGTGCCTTGAGTGGCAAGTCCGGGTCTTCGCAGCGCTGGGTCAGGTAGAACTCCATTTCCGGCGCAACGATCG
Source organism: Pseudomonas sp. NFX15 (assembly GCF_049132105.1). Lineage (NCBI taxonomy): Bacteria > Pseudomonadati > Pseudomonadota > Gammaproteobacteria > Pseudomonadales > Pseudomonadaceae > Pseudomonas > Pseudomonas sp. NFX15. The sequence goes on along the minus strand of NZ_JAFMPV010000017.1, from coordinate 23,799 downwards.
GCCGCCAGCCCTTATCGGTATACAGCTGCAAGACTTTCTTCAGTACGTTGCGCGGTGACAGTTCGATCGGGTTGCCGAACTTGTCGAAGGTGTCATGGATGACAATGGCGGTCGGCTCGATGGCCCACGGCACCACGTAGACGGCGTCGGCATCGGGCTTGCAGACCATGTCGATGTCGGCGGGGTCGAGGAGGTCGTAGTAGATGTCGTCGTCGACAAAGTCCCCGGTTACCGTTTGCAACAACACACTTTCCGGCAGGCGCATGCCTCGCTCATGCAGGAACTTGTTGGTGGGTGCGATTTTGCCGCGTGCAATGCCGGTCAGGTCGCTGACGACGCACTCGACTTCGGTAATCTTGTGATCTTTCAGCCAAGTGAACAGCTGATCGAAAGGGACATTCATAAAGACCTCGTTATTGGTTTTATTAACGCCAGGAGAGGCCGGTTTCATCCGCCGGACACTTCCCCTGTAGCGCGTTGACGGCTATCTTGGGCGCGCCTTGCAGTTCCATCTATCCACTTTAAGCAGCCCAAAGCGCACCAAAAGAGTGCGCAAGGTCACCCATGACAGCTCCTACAACAGCGTGCAATTCACTTCAGGTCCAGGCCTTCAACACCGCCGATGTCGCCGAGCAAATCCGCGCCACGCCGGGTTGGGTCCAGCATTACCAACAGATGTCGCCGGGGCATTTCGCAGGCCTGGTGCGTTATCTGGATCTGCAGGGCGTGGAGATTTACGAAGAGTCGATGAACACCCGGGTCGAGCAGAATTTCAGCGCGCCGCAGGGCTCGCTTTCGTTCTGTTTCGATCGAGGTGACAACGCGCTGTACGTGTTGAACGGCGAAAGCGGCAACATCTGGATCACCCCGGAGAACTACCAGGAAATCGCCGTGGTGTTCGGGCCGGAGTTCGTCAAGCGCCACAGCCTGGACATTGCCCGGCTCGAAGGGCTGTTCATGGCGCCGCTCAATTCGCAACAGAATGCGCTGTTCTGTCGTTGGCTCAGCGGCACGTTGACGCGGTTGTCGCAGACGTTCGATCCGCCGAGCCGCGAAATGCTGACCCAACAGTTGCTGGAAGATTGCCTGTTCATTCTCGACAACGCCTGCATTGGCCTCGACCAGAGCGCATTACAGCGCCGTGCCGGGGAGCGGGCGATCATGAAACGGGTCGGGGAGTGGGCGGCGGACACCCCGGAAGAGCACCTCAACCTGCTGGAATTGTCCCAGGTCGCGGGGGTTTCACTGCGCCAGTTGCAGCACGCGTTCAAAACCTACACTGGCATGTCGCCGACCCAATGGCTGCGCCTGCGCCGGCTCAACAGCGCCCACCGCGAATTGCTCAGCCGCACGCCCACGCAAACCACCGTGGCCGAGGTGGCCATGCACTGGTCGTTCTGGCATTTGGGGCGGTTTTCCAGCAGCTATCGCGCGCTGTTCCAGGAGTTGCCGAGCGACACCCTCAAGCGTGCGAGCGTCACGCCACCATCCGGTCGCGGCCGGCGTTAGAACGTCGGCGGCGTAATCACCCAGATCACCACCGCGTCTACCTCGCCAGGATTGCCGTAGCGGTGCGGCTCCTGGCTGGAGAAGCTGAAGCTGTCGCCTTCGTTGAGCTGGAAATAGCGCTCGCCGACCCACAGTTCGAAACTGCCGGACAACAGAAAACCGGCTTCCTCGCCGTCGTGGCTGTAGCTTTGCTGGCTGTAGGTGCCGGGGGGGAAGCGCGAGTGGAGCATTTCCAGTTGGCGGTTGGCTTGCGGCGTCAGCAACTGGTCGACGATGCCGTCTTCGTAATGCACGTTCAGGCGGCTGTTCTTGCGCACGACGATGCCGTCATCTTCGGGCGCAGTGACCGCTTCACTGGCGAAGAACCATTGGATGGTGACGCCCAGGCTGCGGGCAATGTTGAACAGTGCCGGGATCGACGGGTAGGCGAGATTGCGTTCCAGCTGGCTGATGTAGCCGGCGGTGAGTTCGCTTTGTTGCGCCAGTTCCGCCAGGGTCATGCCCCGGCGTTTGCGCAGGCCGCGAATGCGCGTGCCGAGAAAATGCGGTTCGGCGCTGCCGCTGGCGGGCTGTGATTTGTTGCTGTTGCTCATGAAAAATTCCGAACCGGAGGAGGTGCGAATGACAGTCCCTTGTTGGAGCTGGCTTGCCAGCGAAGGCAGTCTGTCAGCCGACGAAAGGGTGGCTGATGCACCGCTTTCGCTGGCAAGCCAGCTCCTACAAAGTGCTGCGGCAAAGACCCCGGAGTATAAACAGGCTTAAAGCTCCCACGCGACTTTCAGGCCTTCATAAATCGCTTCTTCGGCGGTGCGTGGTGCCAGGCAGTCGCCGATGCGGCGAAACTCCACCAACCCTTGCAGCTCGGCACCGAGGGTATCGACCGGTTGATGGCCCTGGCACAGCACCAGCGTGTCGATGTTTTCCATCAGCATCGGTTCGCCGCTGGCGGTGTGTTGCAGATACACGGTATTGTCATCACAGCCATACAGCCGCGCGTAAGGCGTGATCGGCACGCCCAGCTTGTGCAGTTCGCCGGCCAGTTGGTCGCGCACGTACAGCGGCAGGTTTTCCCCGCAATGGGTACCGTTGACCGCCAATTGAACCTGATGCCCGGCGCGCACCAGACGCTCGGCGATGCCCGGGCCGATCCAGTCGCAGCGCCAGTCGACCACGACGACTGAACGGCCGATCTGTACTTTATCGCGCAGCACTTGCCAGGCGTCGACCACCTGCAATTCACCACCGCGCTCGAAGGGCGGCCAGTAGGGTTCGGCACCGGTGGCGACGATCACCATGTCGGGTTTTTCCTGCTCCACCAGTGCCCGGTCGACCCGCGTGTTGCGCACCACGCGCACGCCGGCCAGTTCCATTTCCCGCTGCAGGTTGGTGCTGGCACCGCCGAACTCGGCGCGCCGTGGCAGCAATTGCGCGAGCAACACCTGGCCGCCCAGTTGCGCATTGGCCTCGTACAGCGTCACCTCATGCCCGCGCTGGGCCGCGACGGTGGCGGCTTTCATCCCGCCCGGGCCACCACCGGCGACCATGATGCGTTTGCGAGTGGATGCTGGCCGGCGTTCACTGAAAATCAGCTCACGCCCGGTTTCCGGGTGCTGAATACAGGAAATCGGCAAGCCCTTGTGGAAGTGACCGATGCACGCCTGGTTGCAGGCAATACAGGCGCGCACGTCTTCGACACGGCCGCTGTCGGTCTTGTTGGGCATTTGTGGATCGCAGATCAACGCCCGGGTCATGCCGCACACATCGGCCTGGCCGCGAGCCAGGATCAGCTCGGCTTCCTGGGGCTGGTTGATGCGCCCGGTGACAAACAGCGGAATGTTCAAACCGGCCTTGAATGTCCCGGCTTCCTTGGCCAGGTACGCCGCTTCGATCGCCATCGGCGGCACGATGTGCACCGCGCCGCCAAGGGAGGCAGAGGTGCCGGCGACGATGTGCACGTAATCGAGTTGTGCTTGCAGCGATTGCACCGCGGCCAGGGATTCGTCCTCGGTCAGGCCTTCAGGGTCGCGCTCGTCGGCGGAGATGCGCAGGCCGACGATGAACTGTTCATCAGTCGCTACGCGCACGGCGGCAATCACTTCACGCAGGAATCGCAAACGCTGTTCCAGCTCACCGTTGTAGCCATCGGTGCGCCGGTTGACCCGTGGATTGATGAATTGCGCCGGCAGGTAACCGTGGCTGGCCACGACTTCGACGCCGTCGATCCCCGCCTGGTGCAGACGCCGGGCGGCAGCGGCATAACCGGCGACGATCTCGTCGATCATCGCTTGGTCCAGTGCACGGGGCATCACCCGGAACCGTTCGTTGGGCACCGATGAGGAGGAGTAGGCTACTGCCAGCAGGCCATCGCTGGATTCCATAATCTCCCGCCCCGGATGGAACACTTGGGACAGCACCACGGTGCCATGGGCATGGCAGGTTTGCGCCAGTTGGCGGTAGCCCTCGATGCAGGCGTCGTCGGTGGCCATCAGCACGTGGGAGGTGTAGCGCGCACTGTCATGTACACCGGCCACTTGCAGCACGATCAGCCCGGCACCGCCTTCGGCGCGCGCCCGGTGATAGGCGATCAATTGTTCGTTGACCAGATTATCGGTGGGCATCGAGGTGTCGTGCCCGCTGGACATGATGCGGTTTTTCAGGCGTTTGCCACGGATCTCCAAAGGTTCGAACAGGTGCGCGAAGGCGGGTGTCGGCATGGTGCGATTACTCCAGGCAACTGACTTTTGCAGGCGCGAGCCTGCTCGCGATGGACTTGAGGGCGATGCGTTCATCCAGACAACACGCGTCATCGTTATCGTCCAACGCGAGCAGGCTCGCTCCTACAGAGGTATCAGGTTTTCGGTTGTTATTATTGTTCTATAGAAATTTACCTTCAGTAAAAAATCAACTTGTTTTTTTACTATGCCTTGCAGTAGTTTTGTTTCGAGCCCGCTCCCGGGGCTTACCTCACAACAATAAAAAAGGGCCGCATCGGCATTTGTCGGGTGGCACCTGCAAGAGGAACCACTGATGAAATCGAACACGTTCAAGCACGGTTTTTATCCCTTGGTGTTGTCTGTGGCCATGGGCCTGGGCAGCGCCCAGGCAGCCTCGGACATGGTGGTGGTCGGATACGGCGGAGCCGGACAAAAAGCCCAGGACGTGGCGTTCTTTCAACCGTTTGCGGCGGTGGATCAGAGCAAGGTGATCCAGAGCGAATACAACGGCGAAATGGCCAGGATCAAAGTGATGGTCGACACCGGCAACGTCGACTGGGACGTGGTGCAGATCGAAGGCCCGGACCTGATGCGCGGGTGCGAAGAAGGCATGTACGAGCGCCTCGACTGGACCCGTCTGGGCCATGCCGACCAGTTGATCCCTGACGCGGCGCAGGAATGCGGTTCCGCGGCGCTGGTGTGGAGCGTGGCGATTGCCTACGACACCGACAAACTGGCCCAGGCCCCGACCTCGTGGGCAGACTTCTGGGACGTGAAGAAAACCCCCGGCAAGCGCGGACTGCGCAAACGCGCGGTGTACAACCTGGAATTCGCCTTGCTGGCCGACGGGGTGAAAACCGAAGACGTCTACAAGGTACTCAGCACGCCGCAGGGCGTGGACCGGGCATTCGCCAAACTCACCGAACTCAAGCCTTACATCCAGTGGTGGGAGGCGGGCGCGCAACCCCCGCAATGGCTGACCGCTGGTGATGTGGTGATGACTTCGACCTACAGCGGGCGCATCGCCGACGCCGCGCAAAAAGGCAGCCACCTCGGTCTGGTCTGGCCCGGCAGCCTGTACGGCATGGATTACTGGGCGATCATCAAGGGTTCGAAACACGTCGATCAGGCCAAGCGTTTCATCGCCTTCACCAACCAGCCGGACGCCCAGGTCAACTACGTGAAACAGATTCCCTACGGCCCGACCAACACCCAGGCCGCTGCACGACTGGACGACAAACTCGCACAATGGGTGCCGACCGCGCCGCAGAACCTCAAGGGCGCGCTGTCGATGGACGTCGGTTTCTGGGTCGACCATGGCGAAGAACTCGAAGAACGCTTCAACGCCTGGGCCAGCAAGTAACCTCACTCGATACACTCTGGCCCCTGTAGGCGCTGGCTTGCCAGCGAAGGTACCGTCATGGCCCATACAAAACCCAAGGCCGCCTTCGCCGGCAAGCCGGCTCCTACAAAGGCGACCGCGGCTGGACGTACGTTGCGTCCAGCCGTAATGTCTGCCCCAGCCGATTAGCCTGGAGAACCACGACAATGAACAAAATCGCCACCCAGCTGGCCCCGCAACGCAGCGCCACCGAGCAGCGCCTGCGTGAGGAACTGGCGGCTTGTTATCGCTTGATCGCGCACTTTCGCATGACCGATTTGATCTTCACCCACATCTCGGTGCGCATTCCGGGCCCGGAGCATCACTTCCTGATCAACCCGTACGGGCTGATGTTCGAGGAAATCACTGCTTCCAATCTGGTGAAAATCGACCTCAACGGTCACGCCGTCGAACCGTCGCCGTACCCGGTCAACCCGGCCGGTTTCGTCATTCATAGCGCCATTCACGGTGCCCGTGAAAATGCGCAATGCGTGCTGCATACCCATACCAAATCCGGGTGCGCGGTGGCGGCATTGAAGTGTGGGTTGTTGCCGGTGAACCAGATATCCATGGAGTTCTATGGCCGGGTTGCTTACCACGACTACGAAGGTGTGGCGCTGGACTTGAGCGAGCAACAGCGCCTCGTGCAGGATATCGGCGATAAGCCGGTTCTGATGCTGCGCAATCACGGATTGCTGACCGTCGGCGAGACCGTGAGCCAGGCGTTCCTGCGCATGTATTACCTGGAGAAGGCGTGTGAAATCCAGTTGACGGCGATGGCGGCGGGGGAGGTCGTGTTGCCATCGGCGCAGGTGTGTGAGCACACCGAGCGACAGTTCAATGATCCGGGGCGGCCGCTGGAAGAGGGTGAGCTGAATGATCCGGAGGCGATGCAACTGGCCTGGGCGGCGTTGTTGCGGATGTTGGATCGCGTTGCCCCCGGTTATCGCGACTGATCTGAATCTTCGGTTGAGGGTGCTGGCCTCATCGCTGGCAAGCCAGCTCCTACAGGGATAGTCGGTGTACGCAAATCCCGTGAACGACCGAGATCCTGTGGGAGCGGGCTTGCTCGCGAAGGGGACGCCGCGATTCTAAGGCTTGCATCGGACTGGAGAAAAGGCTCGGTCTTGCTGTACAGTCGTTCAGCTCGCCGCTCACCCGCGCGGGTCTAAACGATTGAACCAAGGAGCGTGTCGCCCATGAACCAGGAAGCCCGTTTTTCCCGCATGGAACCAGAGTTGCGCAAAGCCAACCTGATCGAGGCGACGCTGGTGTGCCTCAAGCGCCACGGTTTCCAGGGCGCGTCGATCCGCAAGATTTCGGCCGAGGCCGGGGTCTCGGTTGGGCTGATCAGTCATCACTATTCCGGCAAGGACGAACTGGTCGCCGAGGCCTACATGGCGATCACCGGGCGGGTCATGACCCTGCTGCGCGACGCCATGGAGCAAGCCGCGCCGAATGCCCGGGAGCGCCTGTCGGCGTTTTTCCGCGGTTCGTTCTCCGCCGAATTGCTCGATCCGCAACTGATCGATGCCTGGCTGGCGTTCTGGGGCGCGGTGAAAACGGCCGAGGCCATCAACCAGGCCCACGAACACTCCTATGGCGAATATCGCGGCATTTTGCGCAAAGTGCTGACGGAACTGGCCCAGGAGGAGGGGTGGGAACATTTCGACGCCGAACTCGCCGCCATCAGCCTCAGCGCCTTGCTCGATGGCTTGTGGCTGGAGTCGGGGCTGAACCCCGGCACGTTTACACCGGAACAGGGTATCCAGATTTGCGAGGCCTGGGTTGATGGATTGCAGGCCGGCGGACGTCAGCGCTTTTGCGTGCAGACGAGCGACTGTTGATCAGTCGTTCAGCACTGGATACTCTCTGGCACCAAAGCAACAAAACACTCTAATAAGAAACTGGCCTTCGAGCCTAAGCCGGACACCAAGCGATGACTCCTCGGGTATTGATCGTCGATGACGATCCGCTGATTCGCGATCTGCTGCACGCCTACCTGTCCCAGGAAGGCTACGACGTCCATTGCGCGGCCACCGCGGAACTGGCGGAAACCTTCCTGGCCAGCCAGAGCGTGGACCTGGTGATGCTCGACATCCGCCTGCCGGGCAAGGACGGCCTGACCCTGACCCGCGAACTGCGGGTGCGTTCGGAGGTCGGGATCATCCTGATCACCGGGCGCAATGACGAAATCGACCGCATCGTCGGCCTCGAATGCGGTGCTGACGACTATGTGATCAAACCGCTCAACCCACGGGAACTGGTATCCCGGGCGAAAAACCTGATTCGCCGGGTGCGCCATGCGCAAACCCCGCAACCGACCGCCGCCGTGAGCAAACCCGTCAAGCAGTTCGCCGACTGGGCGCTGGACACCGATCGCCGGCGCCTGATCGACCCGTCCGGCGGCGAAACGCTGTTGACCCACGGCGAGTACCAGTTGCTCAGCGTGTTCTTGCGCAACAGCGGCCACACCCTCAGCCGCGACCAATTGATGGACCAGATCCGCAACCGCGAATGGGTGCCTAACGACCGTTCCATCGACGTGCTGGTCGGACGCCTGCGCCGCAAGTTGCACGACGATCCTGCCGAACCGCAGTTGATCATCACCATTCACGGCGCCGGTTACCTTTTCACTGCCGGCGTGGCGGCCTGAAGCGAATGGCGCGATGGCTGTGCCTGCTGGCGGTGTGTGTGTTCGGCCAGGCGGTTGCGGCGGACAAGATCCGCTATTGCGATTACCCGGTGTACCCGCCGATCTCCTGGAGTGACGGCAAACAGGTGCGCGGGTTGGCGCCAAGCGTGGTGAAAAACCTGTTCGGCCAGTTGGGCTACGAGGTCGAGATGGTCGTGCTGGGCAACTGGAAACGCTGCCTGCTGGACGCTGCCGAAGGCCGGGTCGACGTGGTGCTGGCCTACAGCACCGCACAACGCGAGCAGAGCATGCTGTTCTCGACGGTGCCGGTGTTGCGTGAAGAAGTCGCGCTGTTCATCAACCGTCAACATCCGGTGAAGTTCGAACAACTCGACGACTTGGCCCATTACCGCGGTGGCCTGTTGTTTGGTGAGAGCTACGGTGTGGAATTCGATCGCATGGTCGCGCGCAACAACAACATCGAATGGGTATCCGACAGCCACCAGAACTTCGGCAAGCTGATTCGCGCACGCATCGACTTCATCACCCAAGAGCGGCGCACCGGCCAGCTGTACGTGGAAAACCTGCCCGGCGGCCAGGACATCGTCGCCTTGCCCAAGGCCCTGAGCGTGGACTACCTGCGGGTCGCCGTGTCGCGGCGCTCGCACTTGGCCAGTCGCATGCCCGAGATCAATGCGCAGCTGCAGCGCATGGTCGATGCCGGCGACATCGAACGCTGGCTCAACGAAAGCGAAGTGACCTACCGCGACATGATCAACCTGCCGGCGGATGCGCAATGATTCGCGCCCGTCCCGGCGGACTGCTGCGGCGCCTGTTGCTGTTCATCCTGTTGTTCAGCCTGTGCTTCACCGTGCTCGCCAGCAGTGTGCAGTTGTACATCGAGTATCGACGGGAAATGCGCGACATCGATTCGCGCATGGAACTGATCCGCGCCGGCTACCTGGCCAGCCTGGAGCGCAGCCTTTGGGATTTGAACCAGGAACAACTGAACGTGCAGTTGCGGGGGCTGGTGGATTTCTCCGATGTCGCCCGGGTGCATCTGAGCAGTGCCGATTTCGACCTGCTGCAGGGCAATCCAGACCCTGCGGGACCGTTGCGCATCGAACGCTTTGCCCTGGACTACCAGCCGCCGTCCGGCCCTTTGCGCAACCTTGGCGAACTGGAAGTCAGTACCGATCTGGGGGCGGTGTACCAGCGTCTCTACGCCACCGGTTTGACCAGCCTGTTGTGGATGGCGGTGTTCCTCTGCGGCCTGGCCGTTGCCTTGTCGGGCTTGTTTTATCGACTGGTGACCCGCCACCTGAAAGTCATGGCCGAGTTTGCCCGGCGCATTGCCGCCGGTGAATGGCACGACCCCCTGCACCTGGACAAGCGTCGCGGCAGTGATGAAATCGACACCGTGGCCCACGCGCTGGACGACATGCGCCGGGCGATCCTGCGGGACATCGAGCGCCGGGAAACCGATCGCCTGGCCTTGCAGGACAACCGCGACGAACTGCTGAAAATGGTCGAGCGTCGGACCGCCAGCCTGATGCGCGCCAAGGATGAAGCGGAAGCGGCCAACCTCGCCAAATCGCGGTTCCTGGCGACCATGAGCCATGAACTGCGCACGCCCCTCAATGGCATTCTCGGCATGGCCGAATTGTTGCGCGGCGCGCGTCTGGAGGCACAGGACGGCAAACGCCTGGATGCCTTGCACAAGGCAGGCGAAGGCTTGCTGACAATCCTCAACGAAGTGCTGTATTTCGCCAAGCTGGAGGAGGGCGTCAGCCAACCCGAGCCGGTGACTTTCTCGCTGCGCCAGTTGCTCGATGAGGTGCTGACCCTGCTGGAACCCCGGGCGCTGAGCAACGACACGATCCTCACCTGCCGGGTCGATCCGCCTGTTGCCGAGCATTACCACGGCGCCGAGCAGTTCCTGCGCCAGGTGCTGAGCAACCTGCTGGCCAACGCGATCAAGTTCACCGAAGACGGCGAAGTCAGCGTCGAGGTGGCGTTGCTCGCTGACACCGGTGAACGGGCGGGTCAGCGGTTGCGGGTCAGTGTCACCGACGACGGCATCGGCATTGCGCCGGCAATGCAGGCGAAGATTTTCGAGCGTTTCACCCAGGCCAGCGAAGAAGTCGCGCAACGCTTTGGCGGCACGGGGTTGGGGTTGGCCATCTGCAAGCATCTGGTGGAGCAGATGGGCGGGCGCATCGGCGTGGACAGTGAAGAGGGGCGCGGCAGTTGCTTCTGGTTCGAGCTTTGCCTCGAGCCATCGAGTGCAGCGATTGAGGTCGCACCACTGCGGGCGGCAAGTCCGGCCCTGAAGACCCTGGTGGTCGAAGACGTGGCGCTCAATCGGGAAGTGGCCCAAGGGTTGTTGCAACGGGACGGCCATCACGTCTGGCTGGCCGAAGAGGCGCAACAGGCACTGGAAATCTGCGCGGAGCAGGCGTTCGACCTGATGTTGCTGGACGTGCACCTGCCGGGCATCAGTGGCGTCGAGTTGTGCCGACAGATCCGCACTAGCGATGGACCGAACCGCCACACGAGAATTTTTGCCCTGACCGCCAGCGTGCAACCGGCGCAGGTGCGCGGTTATCTGGATGCCGGCATGGATGGCATCCTGGCCAAGCCCCTGAACCTGGAAAACCTGCGACAGGTGCTCGAAGGGCGTACCGACATCGCCGGGTCGCTGATGAGTGACGACACGATGGACTGGCCACTGTTGCAGACCCATCGCACCTTGCTCGGCGAGCAAAAGGTCCAGGGCCTGCTGACGGGGCTGCGGGTCTCGATCCTTCAGCATCGCGATGCGCTGAAGGAAGCGATGGCGGCCGATGACTGCACCGAGGTCGCGCAGTTGGCGCACCGTTTGGCCGGCAGTTGCGATTCGCTGGGCTTTCGGGCCTTGGCCAGTACCTTGAGGGTGCTGGAGGAGTCAGCGCTGGACAACCACGAGTCGGCTATCCGCGGCATGACTGCCGTGCTGGAGGAACACATGCAGCAGTCGCTCGATACCCTCAAGGGCCTGTTGCAACACTGACGTACAAGTTTGTTACGACTTTCTACAACTTCGATCTTCACGGTCAACGCGAACTTACATGGCTTTCCAATAATCGTCGCAACCGCCGCAGCGCGGTCTTCGAAGCTTATTGGAGATAATAATAATGAATTGCCGTAAAGCTGATCCTTCCCTGCGCCGTGACGTCCTGTCGCGCGCTGTTCACCTCACTGACTGTTGAGGTGCCGACATGAACGAAAACACAGATCAAAAAGGCATTCAGCTGACCCGTGCTCTCAAGAGCCGGCACATTTTCATGCTGTCGCTGGGTGGCGTCATCGGCACCGGGCTGTTCATGGGCTCCGGCGTGACCATCAACCAGGGCGGTCCGGTGGGGGCGATCCTGGCTTACCTGGTCGCCGGTTTCTTGATGTACCTGGTGATGGTCTGCCTGGGCGAACTGTCGGTGCAGATGCCGGTGTCCGGTTCGTTCCAGACCCACGCCACAAAATACATCGGCCCGGCGACCGGGTTCATGATCGGCTGGGTGTACTGGATGAGCTGGGCGACCACCGTGGGCCTGGAGTTCACCGCCGCCGGCATGCTGATGACGCGCTGGTTCCCGCATGTGCCGATCTGGTATTGGTCGGCGTTGTTCGTGGTGGTGCTGTTCGGCATCAATGCGATGGCGACCCGCGCATTCGGTGAGGCGGAATATTGGTTCTCGGGAATCAAGGTGGCGGCGATTCTCGGCTTCATCGTGGTCGGTGTGCTGGTGATCTTCGGCGTGATGCCCCTGAGCAGCGGCGCTCCAGCACCGATGGCGAGCAACCTGATTGGTGACTCGTTGTTCCCCAACGGCTTGTCGGCGGTGTTCGCAGTGATGATGACCGTGGTCTATGCGTTCCAGGGTTGCGAGATCATGGGCGTGGCCGCCGGTGAAACCGATCAACCGGAAAAGAGCATTCCTCGCGCCGTGCGCAACGTGGTATTCCGCGTGCTGATCTTCTACGTGCTGGCGATCATCGTGCTGTCGGCCATCGTGCCGTGGCAGCAGGCCGGTTTGATGGAAAGCCCGTTCGTGCAGGTGTTCGACATGGTCGGCATTCCCTACGCGGCAGACCTGATGAACTTCGTGATCCTCACCGCGATTTTGTCGGTAGGCAACTCGGGTCTGTATGCCTCGACGCGCATCCTGTGGGCGATGTCGAAAACCGGCATGGCGCCGAAAAGCCTGTCGCCGCTGAGCAAGCGTGGTGTGCCGTTGCGCGCCTTGAGCATCACCTTGTGCTTTGCGTTGGTGTCGCTGATGACCAGCTTCGTCGCCGCCGACACCTTGTTCATGGTGCTGATGGCGGTGAGCGGCATGTCCGGCACCGTAACCTGGATTGTCATTGCGCTGGCGCAGTACAAGTTCCGCAAGGCCTACCTGCGTGACGGCGGCAAACTCAGCGACCTGAAATACCGCGCTCCTTGGTTCCCGGTATTGCCGCTGATGTGCATCACGCTGTGCTGCTCGCTGTTTGTGTTCCTGGCCTTGGACGAAACCCAGCGTCCATCGCTGTACTGGGGCTTTGGCTTTATTGCGCTGTGTTATGGCGCGTACTTCCTGATCCATCGCAAACGCCAGGGCGTACTGGCGCCGAGTCTGCCGGCTGCGTAATACCCGTCAGTAAGCATTTCCCCTGTAGGAGCGAGCCTGCTCGCGATAGCGGTGGATCAGTCAACAGCGATGTTGACATTGATTCCCTCATCGCGAGCGGGCTCGCTCCTACAGTTTTGTGTGGTGAACAAGGCGTTTGAATGCCCTGAAGATCCCTGTAGGAGCTGGCTTGCCAGCGAAGGCAGCGTGTCAGGCGCCATCGATGTTGGATGTGCCGGCCCTTTCGCTGGCAAGCCAGCTCCTACAGTTTTTTGTGGTGAGGCCAGGAGGGTGAGTTTCGCCAAATCCCATGTAGGAGCTGGCTTGCCAGCGAAGGCGGCCTCGCGTTTGTTCGAAGTTGTAACAACCTTCCGTGCCTGAAACTGACTTCAATCAATAAAGTCAGTAAAAACAAATAGATAGATGATTTTTTAGAGTGTTACACACGCATTCCCCGCCGATTGCCGCCTTACTGAACACTCGTTTAGTATGGCCTCAAGTCGCAGCACCTCAGACCCATCACAATAATTCGAGGATTCCCATGACCACTCAACCGTCGCTGCTCAGCCAGGTCGAAGCAGGCGTTGCCTGGATCACCCTCAATCGCATCGCCCAGCGCAACGCGCTGGACATCCCGACCCTGAAAAACCTGCACGCCTTGCTCGACGGTTTCAACGCCGATCCGGCGGTGCGCGTGGTGGTGTTGACCGGCAGTGGTCGCAGCTTCTGCGCCGGCGCCGACCTCGACGAATGGGCCGATGCCGAAGCCCGCGGCGCGCTGGAAACCTACGGCTGGACCGAAACCGCCCACGCCCTGATGACCCGCCTGCACAGCTTGGAAAAACCGACCATCGCCGCCATCAACGGCACCGCCGTCGGCGCCGGGATGGACCTGACCCTGTGCTGCGACCTGCGCATCGCCGGGCAATCGGCGCGTTTCAAGGCCGGCTACACCAGCATGGCTTACTCGCCGGACGCCGGCGCCAGTTGGCACCTGCCGCGCCTGATCGGCAGCGAACAGGCCAAGCGCCTGCTGTTCCTCGACGAATTGTGGGGCGCCGACCGTGCCCTGGCCGCCGGCCTGGTCGGCGAAGTGTGCGCCGACGATCAACTGCTGACCGTCACCCACGAACTCGCCGCACGCCTGGCCGCCGGCCCGACCTTCGCCTTCGCCCAGGCCAAAAAACTCATGCGCGAAGGCGCCGAGCGCAGCCTGCCTGAGCAACTGCAAGCCGAGCTCGCCGCCGGCCTGCTCTGTGGTCGCAGCGAAGACGGCACCGAAGCCCTGCGCGCCGCCATGGAAAAACGCCCGGTAAACTTCGTCGGCCGCTAACCCGAGCGCACAGCCATCTGTAGGAGCTGGCTTGCCAGCGAAGCTTTTGGCATCTCCCCCCATTTCGCCGTCAACGAACAACAGGTAGCACCATGAATTTCCAACTGACCCAAGAACAAGAAATGTTGGTGGACTCGGTACGCAGCTTCGTCGAGAAAGAGCTGCTGCCCTACGAAGAGCAAGCCGACCGCGCCGACGAGGTCACGCCAGAACTGGCCGCGCAGATTCGCGGCAAGGCGATTGCCGCCGGTTTCTATGCCTTCAACATGCCCGAAGAAGTCGGTGGTGGTGGTCTCGATTACCTGTCCCAGGCGCTGATCGAGCGTGAGTTGTCCAAGGTTTCCTGGGCGCTGCACGTGTTCGTCGCACGGCCGTCGAAAATCCTCATGGCTTGCACCGGCGACCAGATCAACGACTACCTGTTGCCGTGCATACAGGGCGAAAAAATCGATTGTTTCGCGCTGACCGAGCCGGGCGCCGGTTCCGATGCCAACGCGATCAAGACCCGAGCCGTGCGTGAGGGCGACGACTTCATTCTCAACGGCAGCAAGCACTTCATCAGCCACGCCGGCCATGCCGATTTCGCCATCGTTTTCGCGGTCACCGACACCTACGAACACAACGGCAAGAAGCGTAACGCCGTGACCTCGTTCCTGGTCGACCGCAACACCCCGGGCATGACCATCCGCCGCGGGCCCAAGTGTGTGAGTAACCGCGGTTATCACACCTTCGAAATGTTCTTCGACGATTGCCGCGTACCGGCCAGCAAAGTGCTGGGCGAAGTCGGCAAGGGCTGGGAGGTGGCCAACGCCTGGCTGACCGCCGGGCGCGTGATGGTGGCGGCCAACTGCGTCGGTCAGGCCCAGCGCGCGCTGGACGTGTCCTTGCAATGGGCGGCGGACCGCAAGCAATTCGGCCAGCCCATCGGCACTTATCAGGGCGTGTCGTTCAAACTGGCCGACATGGCCACACAGATTCGTGCAGCTGAACTGCTGACCCTGCACACCGCCTGGAAAATGGACCAGGGCACCATGACCGATGGCGAGGCCGGCATGGCCAAGCTGTTCGCCAGTGAAGTGCTCGGCCGTACCGCCGATGAAGCGGTGCAGATTTTCGGCGGCATGGGCCTGATGGACGAAGGTCCGGTGGAACGCATCTGGCGTAACGCCCGTATCGAGCGGATCTGGGAAGGCACGTCGGAAATCCAGCGCCACATCATTTCCCGCGAACTGCTGCGGCCGCTGCTGCGCTGATCGCGCCGGAGAATTCCCATGTCGCAAACCATTCGTGACAACCTCAAACGCATGCTCGCGCCGCAACACGTGGCGTTCGTGGGCGGTCGTAGCATGGCTCGCGCCCTCAAGCGCTGTGCCGAAGGCGGCTACCAAGGGCAAATGTGGCTGGTCAACCCGCAACACGACAACCTCGAAGGCGTGCCGTGCGTGCGCAGTGTTGCCGAGCTGCCGTGCGGCCCGGACGCGGTATTCATCGCCACCAACCGCGAGCTGACGTTGACCTGCGTCGCCGAACTGGCGGCCATCGGTGCCGGCGGCGCGATCTGCTACGCCTCCGGCTTCGCCGAAACCGGCACCGAAGGCCAAGCCTTGCAACAACAATTGCTCAAGGCCGCTGGTGACATGGCCTTGCTCGGCCCCAACTGCTACGGCTTGCTTGACTACCTGCATAGCTGCGCGCTGTGGCCGGTGGCCCATGGCGGCAAAGCGGTGGAGAAGGGCGTGGCGGTGCTGACCCAGAGCGGCAACTTCGCCTACAACCTGTCCATGAGCGACCGTTCGCTGCCGGTGGCGTACATGGCGTCGGTCGGCAATCAGGCGCAACTGGGCGTGGCCGAATTGATGGACGTATTGCTCGACGAGCCGCGTGTCACCGCCATCGGCCTGCACCTGGAAGGCCTGAAGAACGTGCAGGGTTTCGCCCGCGCTGCGCACAAGGCATTGGAGAAGGGCATCCCGATCATCGCGTTGAAAACCGGTGTGTCGCAGATCGGCGCCGAACTGGCTTTGAGTCACACCAGTTCGCTTTCGGGTTCCGATGCGCTGTACGACGCCCTATTCGACCGCCTCGGGGTGATTCGCGTCAGCGGCCCGGTGAGCTTTGTCGAAACCCTGAAAGCCGCGGCCTGCGGCAACCTGCCGGATGGCAACAGCCTGATCGCGCTGGCCTGTTCCGGTGGCGACGCCGGGCTGATTGCCGACTACGCCGAACGCAACGACCTGGGCCTGCCGAAACTCGATGACGGCCAGGTCGGCGAACTGGCGCATGTGCTGCCGACCTACGCCAACCTGGTCAACCCGCTGGACTTCACCACGGCGATCTGGGGCGACGGCGAAGCCTTGAACCGCATGCTCGACAGCGCCCTGCGTACCGAAGCCGACGCGGCCATGCTGGTGCTCGACTACCCGGCGCAGTTCACTGGCGAGCGCAAGGAATGCGACCTGCTACTGGAGTTGTACGGCGCCGCGCTGCATCGCCACGGCAAGACCGGTTTTGTCACCTCGGCCTTCCCCGAATTGCTGCCGGCCCATGCCCGTGAACGCCTGCACGCCCAAGGCGTCGCGGCGTTGCAGGGTGTTGAAGACGGTCTCGCAGCCTGGGGCCGCATCGCCGGCTATCAGCGCAAGCGCCAGGCCTTGCTGGCGCTGGGCGAATCGACGCTGGTGCCGCTGTGCCCGCAAGCGCTGGAAGGCGAGGGTCACTTGCT
The DNA here is from genome assembly GCF_049132105.1 of Pseudomonas sp. NFX15. NCBI lineage: Bacteria > Pseudomonadati > Pseudomonadota > Gammaproteobacteria > Pseudomonadales > Pseudomonadaceae > Pseudomonas > Pseudomonas sp. NFX15. Next base: position 6,853 of record NZ_JAFMPV010000017.1, on the reverse strand, counting down.
CAATGAGTGGGATTCCAAGCAGGCGTTGAAAGCCTTTGGCCTGCCGACACCGAACGGCGTATTGAGCACCCCGGACAAGGCCCTGAAGGATGCCGAAGCAGTGGGCTATCCGCTGGTACTCAAAGCGGTCAACGCGCAACTGCCGCACAAGACTGAGGCCGGCGCCGTGGCGCTGAACCTCAAGGACGGCGCGGCATTGAGCGCTGCGTTAGAGACGATGCGCAGCAGCATTGCTGCCTACGCGCCGGGCGTTGCCCTCGATCAACTGTTGCTCGAACCCATGGCCAAGCCGCCACTGGCCGAGCTGATTGTCGGGATCAAGCGTGAAAACGACTTCGGCCTGGCGCTGGTGATCGGCGCGGGCGGGATTCTGGTGGAGTTGCTCAAGGACAGTCGCAGCCTGTTGCTGCCGACCACCGACGGCGCGATCCGCAATGCCTTGCTCAGTCTGCGCAGTGCCCCGTTGCTGCACGGTTTCCGCGGTCGCGAATCGGCGGATCTCGACGCGCTGGTCACCGCGATCCGCGCCGTGGCCGATTACGCCTGCGAAAACGCCGCACAGCTGCTGGAACTCGATGTGAACCCATTGTTGGTCGGTGCCCAGGGCACGACTGCCGTCGATGCGTTGATTCGCCTCGGCCATGCGTGAGGACATGAACATGCAAAACAAGACTTTGACCGGCGGCCAGGCCCTGGTGCGGCTGTTGGCCAACTACGGCGTCGATACCGTGTTCGGCATCCCTGGCGTGCACACCCTTGAGCTGTACCGCGGCTTGCCCGGCAGTGGCATCCGCCACGTCCTGACCCGCCATGAACAGGGCGCCAGCTTCATGGCCGACGGTTATGCCCGGGTCAGCGGCAAACCCGGCGTGTGCTTCATCATCACCGGGCCCGGCGTGACTAACGCCGCCACCGGCATCGGCCAGGCCTACGCCGACTCGATTCCGATGCTGGTGATTTCCAGTGTCAACCACAGCGCCAGCCTGGGCAAGGGTTGGGGCAGCCTGCACGAGTGCCAGGACCAGCGCGCAATGACCGCGCCGATCACCGCGTTCTCGGCCGTGGCGCTGACCGCCGAAGACCTGCCGGAACTGATTGCCCGAGCCTACGCGGTGTTTGACAGCGAGCGGCCGCGCCCGGTGCATATTTCGGTGCCGCTGGACGTGTTGTCGGCGCCGATTGCCCATGACTGGAGCAACGACGTGGTGCGCCGCCCGGGTCGCGGTCCTGCATCCACGAGCGCCATCGATCAAGCCGTGGCGAAACTCAACGGCGCGAAACGACCGATGATCATCGCCGGTGGCGGTGCGCTCAATGCCACCGCGCCACTGCAAGAACTCAGCACCCGGCTCGCTGCGCCGCTGTTCACCAGCGTCGCCGGCAAGGGCCTGCTGCCACCGGATGCACCGCTCAACGCCGGCTCATCGCTGTGCGTGGAGCCGGGCTGGAACCTGATCGCCGAGGCCGACGTGGTGTTGGCGGTCGGCACCGAAATGGCCGACACCGATTTCTGGCGCGAGCGTTTGCCGCTCAATGCCGAGTTGCTGCGCATCGACATCGACCCGCGCAAGTTCAACGATTTCTACCCCTGCGCGGTGGCCTTGCACGGCGATGCACAACAAACCCTCAGCGGCTTGCTGGAACGTCTGCCGAGCGAAGTACGCGACGCCAGCGCCGCAGTTGCCTCGGTCGCCGCCCTGCGCGAAGCGGTCAAGGCCAGCCATGGTCCGTTGCAGTCGATCCACCAATCGATCCTCGAGCGCATCGCGGCGGAGCTGCCGGACAACGCCTTCATCAGTACCGACATGACCCAACTGGCCTACACCGGCAACTACGCCTTCGACAGCGCCGCGACTCGCAGCTGGTTGCACCCGACCGGCTACGGCACCCTGGGTTATGGCCTGCCGGCCGGCATCGGCGCCAAGTTCGGTGCGCCGCAACGGCCGGGGCTGGTACTGGTCGGTGACGGTGGTTTCCTCTACACCGCGCAGGAACTGGCTACAGCCGTCGAAGAGCTGGACAGTCCGCTGGTGGTGCTGCTGTGGAACAACGACGCCTTGGGGCAGATCCGCGACGACATGATCGGCCTCGACATCGAGCCGATTGGCGTACTGCCGCGCAACCCGGATTTCGCCGCACTTGCTCGCGCGTTCGGCTGCACCGTGACACAACCGCAAAGCCTCGCCGAGTTGCAGACCGACTTGCGCCACGGCTTCAAGCGCAACGGCGTGACGCTGATCGAACTCAAGCATGCCAATGCGCATTGATCTGTTTTTTAGGGGGATGCAGCCATGCGCTTTTCCGATCTGACTCAACGTATCGCCGGCGACGGCGCAGCGGCGTGGGACATCCACTACCGCGCATTGGCACTGCGCGAGCAGGGTGAAGACATTCTGCTGTTGTCGGTGGGCGATCCGGATTTCGACACACCGGTGCCGATCGTGCAGGGCGCGATCGACAGCCTGCTCAATGGCAACACCCATTACGCCGAGGTGCGCGGCAAGCGTGCCCTGCGTGAGGCCATTGCCAAACGTCATCATCAACGCAGCGGCCAACGCGTGTCGGCCGATCAGGTCACGGTGTTGGCCGGGGCGCAGTGCGCGTTGTTCAGCGTTGCCCAATGCGTGCTGAACCCCGGCGATGAAGTGCTCGTCGCCGAACCGATGTACGTCACCTACGAAGCCGTATTCGGTGCTTGCGGCGCCGTGGTGGTGCCGGTGCCAGTACGTTCGGAAAACGGCTTTCGGGTATTGCCCGAAGACGTCGCCGCACGCATCACGCCACGCACCCGCGCCTTGGCATTGAACAGCCCGCACAACCCGTCCGGCGCGAGTTTGCCGCGCAGCACCTGGACGGCGTTGGCCGAGCTGTGCATCGCCCACGACCTGTGGCTGATTTCCGATGAGGTCTACAGCGAATTGCTGTTCGACGGCGAACACGTCAGCCCGGCGAGCCTGCCGGGCATGGCCGAGCGCACAGCAACCCTCAACAGCCTGTCGAAATCCCACGCCATGACCGGCTGGCGCGTCGGTTGGGTGGTGGCGCCACCGTCCCTGGCCGCGCACTTGGAAAACCTCGCGCTGTGCATGCTCTACGGTTCGCCGGATTTCATTCAGGACGCCGCTGTCATTGCGCTGGAAAGTAACTTGCCGGAACTGGAAGCCATGCGCGAAGCGTACCGCCAGCGCCGCGATCTGGTGTGCGACAGCCTGGCCGATTGCCCAGGCGTACGGGCGTTGAAACCCGATGGCGGGATGTTCGTGATGGTCGACATCCGCGAAACCGGGCTTAGCGCCCAGGCGTTTGCCGATCGCCTGCTGGATCGCCACGGCGTCTCGGTGTTGGCCGGTGAAGCCTTTGGCCCGAGCGCGGCGGGGCACATTCGCCTCGGTTTGGTGGTGGGGGCTGCGCCGTTGCGCGATGCCTGCCAACGCATTGCCCGCTGTGCAAAAGAACTGATGGAGGTCGAGGTTGATGCTTAATCACAACGCACTGTTTATTGATGGACATTGGCAAAAACCGTCGGGGCAGGGCATCGCCCAGGTGATCAACCCGGCCACAGAGGACGTCTGCGGCAGCGTTCCGCTGGGGGATGAACGCGACGTCGACAACGCCGTGGCGGCGGCACGCCGGGCCTTCGTTTCATGGTCGCGCACACCGTCCAACGTGCGCGCCGGTTACATCCGTGCCTTGGCCGAGCAACTGCGCCAGCGTGCGGATGAGATGGCCGCCGTCATTACCACCGAACTGGGCATGCCGGTGCAATGGTCTCGTTCGGTGCAAGTCGACGGGCCGATCATGGGCCTTGAGCAGTACGTCGAACTGGCTCATCTCATGGACGAAGTGCGCGAAGTCGGCAACTCGCTGGTGATCCGCGAGGCGGTGGGTGTCTGCGCATTCATCAACCCGTGGAATTACCCGCTGCACCAGTTGATCGGCAAACTCGCTCCAGCACTGGCCGCCGGTTGCACGGTGGTGGTCAAGCCGAGTCAGGAAACCCCGCTGCATGCCTTCCTGCTGGCGCAAATGATCGAGGACATCGGCCTGCCAGCCGGGGTGTTCAACCTGGTCAGCGGCCCGGGCTCGAAAGTCGGCGAAGCGCTGGCCAAGCACCCGGACGTGGACATGGTGTCGTTCACCGGTTCCACCGGCGCCGGCGTTCGCGTTGCGCAAGCGGCGGCGCCATCGGTCAAGCGCGTGTGCCTGGAACTGGGCGGCAAGTCACCGTTGCTGATCGCCGAGGATGCGGATCTCGCGGCGGCCGTACGCTACGGCGTGCAGGACGTGATGATCAACTCCGGGCAGACCTGCACCGCGCTGACCCGGATGCTGCTGCCGGCCAGCCGCTACGAGGAGGCCGTGGAACTGGCACTGGCGCAAACCTTGAGCCTGCGCATGGGCGACCCGCTCGACCCGCAAAGCTTCCTCGGCCCTATGTGTTCGGCCGGGCAAAAACGCACCGTGCTCGACTACATCAAGGTCGGTCAGCAAGAAGGCGCGCGGCTGTTGTGCGGTGGTGACGGCGCGCCGGCCTTCGAGCGTGGCTTCTACGTCAGCCCGACACTGTTCGCCGATGTCGACAATCGCATGCGCATCGCCCAGGAAGAAATCTTCGGCCCGGTGTTATGCCTGATTCCCTACACCGATGAGGCGCAAGCGATCCAGATCGCCAACGACTCACCATTCGGTCTGTCCAGCGGCATCTGGGCCGACAGTGCCGAGCGTGCCTTGCACCTGGGGCGGCAGATGCGCGCCGGTCAGTGCTTCCTCAATGGCGCGGCGTTCAATTATCAGGCGCCGTTCGGTGGCTACAAACAATCGGGTAATGGTCGTGAATGGGGTGAGGAGGGGTTGAACGAGTTCGTCGAAGTGAAGGCGATCCAGGTGTGATCTCTGGCAATTCGAATGCAGTACGCACCGGGCCCTGGCCCGGTGTCTTGCGTGGTTTTGAACCGGTAATTCATTAGCTTTTTGATCAGGGGCAATGCAATGAGCGATAACAAAAACAAGATTACTCAAGCGAACCATGAATTCAGTTTTCCGCGTCGTGACTTCCTGAAGTACAGCGCGGCGGCCGCAGCGGTAGCGGGCGCGTTCTCCATGGGCCTGCCGTTCGGCGCCTTCGCCGAAGAAGCCACGCCAAAACCGGGCGGTGTCCTGCGTCTGGGCCTGGCCGGAGGCAGCACCACCGACTCCAAGGACCCAGGCTCGTGGGCCGACACCTTCACCTTCGTCGGCTTCTCGGCGGTCTACAACACCCTGACAGAAATTGCCGTCGACGGCACCGCCATCCCCGAACTGGCCGAGAGCTGGACCTCGACCCCGGATGCCCGCGTCTGGACTTTCAAGATTCGCCAGGGCGTGACCTTCCACAACGGCAAGACCCTGACTGCCGACGATGTGGTGGCGTCGATCCAGCATCACCTCGGCGAAAAATCCACCTCAGCCGCGAAGACGGTGTTGGGCGACGTGGCCAAGGTCAGCGCCAATGGCAGCGACAGCGTGGTGTTCGAACTGCACTCGGGCAACGCCGATTTCTCTTACGTGGTCGCCGATTACCACCTGGCGATCATGCCGAGCAAGGATGGCTCGGCGGACTGGCAGGCCGGCGCCGGCACGGGCGGTTATCGCCTAAAGGACTTCGAACCGGGCGTGCGCATGACCCTGGAACGCAGCCCCGACTACTGGAAACCGGGCCGCGCGCACTTCGCCAGTGCCGAACTGATTGCCATCGCCGACGGCGCGGCGCGGGTCAATGCGCTGGTCACCGGGCAAGTGGACGTGATCAACAAGGTCGACCTGAAAACCGTGGCGCTGCTCAAGCGCAACCCGAACCTGGTGATCGAAGAAACCAAGGGTGCGCAGCACTACACCTTCCCGATGCTCACCGACAGCCAGGTGTTCCAGAACAACGACGTGCGCCTGGCGATGAAGCACGCGATCAACCGCGAAACCTTGCTGGCGTCGGTGCTGCACGGCTATGGCCTGGTGGGCAACGACCACCCGATCCAGCCCGGCAGCCGCTTTATCAACACCGCGCTGGAGCAGCGCAGCTACGACCCGGACAAGTCGCGTTTCTACTTGAAAAAGGCTGGCCTGGATTCGCTCAAGGTGCGCCTGCAAGCCTCTGACGCGGCGTACACCGGCGCGGTGGATGCCTCGGTGCTGTTCAAGGAACAGGCCCGCGCGGCCGGGATCGACATCGACGTGGTACGCGAGCCGGCCGATGGTTTCTTCTCCAACGTGTGGATGAAGCAACCGTTCACCACCTCCTTCTGGTACTCCAGCCTGACCGCCGACCGCATGTTCAGCATCGGCTACGCCAAAGGCGCGGCGTGGAACGAAACCCACTGGGACAACCCGCGTTTCAACCAGCTGCTCAACGCCGCCCGTGGCGAAATGAACGACCCGCTGCGCCGCGAGATGTACAACGAAATGCAGTCGCTGTGCCGGGACGAGGGCGGGGCGATCGTGCCGTTGTTCGCCAGTTCCGTGGCGGCACGCTCGAACAGGGTGGCGCATGGTGGGCAGACCGCACCGTATGGCGAGCTCGATGGATTGCGGGTGATCGAGCGGTGGTGGCAGGCATAAAGAAATCGTCGATGCGATGAAAACCCCCTGTAGGCGCTGGCTTGCCAGCGAAGAGGCCTTCAAGCCCTGCACCGCCCACGCGGACGCCTTCGCCGGCAAGCCGGCTCCTACAAAGACGAAGATTCAACTGACGCAAACCATTGTAGGAGCTGGCTTGCCAGCGAAGAGGCCTTCAAGCCCTGCACCGCCCACGCGGACGCCTTCGCCGGCAAGCCGGCTCCTACAAAGACGAAGATTTAACTGACGCAAACCATTGTAGGCG